>JACIXO010000118.1 GCA_014360385.1 Actinomycetota bacterium
GTATGTTTTACCTACCCTTCTGGATTTAAACTCCTCAGAAAGCAATCTATGAACATTGTCATTTTTTGCTATGATAATGAGTCCTGATGTATCCTTATCCAATCTATGAACTATTCCAGCTCTTACCTCCCCTGCCAGAAGGGATAGCCTACTACAGTAATACAGTATAGCATTAACCAGTGTATTTTCAGTGTGACCTGATGAGGGATGAGTTACTATGCCAGCTTTCTTTGAAACGATAAGAAGCCAATCATCTTCGTAGACTACCTTTAAGTCTATCTTCTGGGGTTTTATACTTATTTCCTGGCCGTTTAAATCCAGGTCATCCAGGCATACTTTATCACCAGCTACTAATCTATGATTCTTACTTACAATTCTCGTTCCAACTTTTACTTTTCCTTCTTTTATTAACTTCTGAACAAAACTCCTCGACTTACCTGGTAAATTTTCACTTAAGAATATATCAAGCCTCTTTCCCGAGTCAACATCTTTTACTGAAAGCTCTAAAGCTTTACTCAATTTTGATTGGTTTCACCCTTCTTTACTAAATTTCAAATTTTAAAACAGGCTGCTCTGTTCTTAAATATTATAAAAATAAGAAGACAAAAACCAATAACTATGAAACTGTCAGCCACGTTAAAAACAGGCCAGAAAACAAAGTTTATGAAATCAGTTACCTCCCCCAGAATAAACCTGTCTATCAAATTTCCCACAGCTCCGCCAAGAACAAAGCCCAGTGAAATATTATAAAGCACCGAGCTTATATTTAGCTTTGCCTTCAAAATAATTATCAGAATTACAGCTATAATAGAAACAATTATAAAAATATTAGTTTTATTCGGGAAAAGCCCAAAAGCTACCCCGCTATTTCTAACATGAGTAATGAAAAGAACACCAGGAATAACTTCAATAGAGCTGTTCGGCGGAATATTTTGATTTATTATATACTTGGTCAGCTGATCAAGAAATACAATTAAAGCTGCGCTTATCAAAAAAATAAAGTTCATTAACATAATATTCCCTATATATTTCCTATATCTCATTAGATACCATATTTATACCATATTTCCTTACAATTTTTCCTTACAATTTCCTTTAATAGTAGTCTTTCTTTTAATTAGCCTTTCTTTTAATCTTTCTAATATCTCCTCCTTTTATACGTGAATAATACAAGAATAAAATCCTTAAAAATAATGATTTTCAAACAATGCTTCCAGTCACCTTTATACCTATCAACAAATCAGAACCATTAACATTAACCTCTCTAGCAAACATCTTCTCTTCAAGCTTAAAACCAAGATTTTCACTCAAAGTCTCTTTCATAATGTATTCTCTGTATTTCTCAATTATAGCTCTTTCTTTGGACAGACACTCAATAGCAAGACTTATAGTGTTTTCAATCTGAAATCCTGCTTCTTTCCTCAAATTCTGAATCTTATGAACAAGTTCTCTACAAAAACCTTCCTCTAAAAGTTCACCAGAAATAGAAGTGGGTAGAGCTACCGTAAATTCTCCATCACTTTCCACTCCAAAATCTTCTCTCTGCTTAACTTCAACCAAAATCTCTTCTGGGCTCAAAGTTAACTTTTTCCCATCCACAAAAAGGTCGACATTCTTATTATTCCCAACCTTCAGTGCAAGTTGAGCAGGATTTTCACTCAGGAGGGCTTCTCTTATCTTAGGAACAGCTGAACCATACTTTGGACCCAATAACTTAAGGTTGGGTTTTACTTCATACACTATCAAATCCTCCAGTTTTTCAACCAGCTCTACTTTTTTAACATTAAGTTCATCTTTTATTAAATCCTCAAAATGCTTTATCGCTTCTTTCTTCTTAGTGTCATTACAAAAATGTATTTTAACACTCTCAAGAGGCTGCCTTGTCTTAATTCCTATCTTACTTCTGACAGACCTTCCCAAACCAACAACTTTCCTTGCAACATCCATTTTGAAATTAAGCTCTTCATCTATATAATCTTCTACTGGCTGGGGATAACTTTCCAGATGAACACTTTCTTCACCGGTCCTGAGACTTCCAACCAGGTTCTGATATATCTCTTCACTTAAGAAAGGGATATAGGGGGCACAGAGTTTAGAAAGAGAAACCAGGCATTCGTAAAGAGTCTTATATGCACTTATCTTGTCCAGATCCTCTTCACTTTTCCAGAATCTTCTCCTGCTTCTCCTTACATACCAGTTAGAGAGGTCATCAACAAACTGCTGTATTAATCTTCCGCTATCTGTTACATTAAATTCATCCATAAGCTCGTTTACTTTCTTTATAGTCTGATTGAGTTCAGAGATTATCCATCTATCAATTTCACATCTCTGGTCTACATCCAGTTCATATTTTGAGGGATCAAACTTGTCAATATTGGCATAGATTACAAAAAAGGAGTAGGTATTCCACAAAGTTAAAATGAATTTTCTTATGACTTCATCCACTGCTTTTACTGAAAAATTTTTAGGAAGCCATGGAGACACACCTGTAAAGAAGTACCATCTTAATGCATCCGCACCCTGCTTATTCAAAACTTCCAATGGTTCTACTACATTTCCCTTAGATTTGCTCATTTTCTGGCCATATTCATCATTAATCAGCCCAAGGCACAAAACATTTCTATAACATGACCTGCCAGAAAGAATAGTAGAGATAGCCATTAAGGTATAAAACCAGCCCCGTGTCTGGTCAATAGCTTCACAAATAAAATCAGCAGGAAAATTCTCTTCAAACAAACTCTTATTTTCAAATGGGTAGTGGAATTGTGCATAAGGCATGGACCCTGAATCAAACCAGACATCTATTACTTCTGGAACCCTGTGCATTTCCTTGCCACATATCTCACATTTTATTACAATCTCATCCACATAGGGTCTATGAAGATCAAGACTATCTGGCATATTTATAGACTTTTGCCTTAATTCGTCCACGCTTCCAATACAGATTTTATGACCACTATCATCTACCCATATGGGTAAAGGAGTGCCCCAATATCTTTCGCGGCTTAATGCCCAGTCAACATTATTCTCAAGCCATTTTCCAAATCTCCCATACTTAATGTGATTAGGATACCAGTTAACTTCTTCATTAGATTTTATTAGCTTGTCCTTTATTGAAGAAGTTTTTATATACCAGCTCCTCTTGGCAAAGTATATAAGCCTGCTTTCACATCTCCAGCAAAATGGATATGAGTGGACAATCTTATCAACTTTAAAAAGAAGGCCCCTCATTTCCAAATCGTGTATTATTTCAGGGTTTGCCTCATCGATACTGAGGTTACCAAACTTATCCACCACTTCCTCGAATTTTCCTTCTTCATTTACCATCCTAACGATGGGTAAACCGTTTTCTTTCCCCACACTCATATCATCTTCCCCAAATGCAGGAGCAATGTGAACGATTCCTGTCCCTTCACTGGTGGAAACAAAATCTCCACTTATCACCTTGAAAGCATTCTTCTTCTCATTTCCATTCACATAGTCATATACTGGAACATATGAAAGCAAGACCAGATCTTTTCCTTTAAACTCATCCACCACTTCGTAATTTCCTACCTGACTGAAAACTTCCCCAAGAAGGTCTTTTGCTAAAATATAACTTTCGTCACCAGCAGTAACTTTAACATACTGAGCAGCTTCATTTACTGCACAGGCAACATTAGAAATGAGAGTCCATGGAGTAGTTGTCCAGACCAGAAGATAAGCACCCTTTTGACCACTTAGAGGAAATTTCACCACTATGGAATAATCCTCCACATCTTTGTACCCAAGAGCAACTTCATGAGATGAAAGCGCAGTTCCACAACGAGGGCAATAAGGGACTATTTTATAATCTTCATACAGTAAATTTTTCTCCCATATATTTTTTAATATCCACCAGACAGTTTCGATATACTCGTTCTTAAAGGTATAATAGGCATTATCCATATCTATCCAGAAACCAATCCTCTCCGTTAACTTTCTCCATTCACTCTCATACTTCATAACACTTTCTTTACATAACCTGTTAAACTTTTCAATACCTATTTTTTCTATTTCTTTCTTGGAATTTATGCCCAATTCTTTTTCAACTTCCAGTTCCACCGGGAGTCCATGGGTATCCCATCCCGCTTTTCTCGGAACATGGTAGCCCTTCATCGTCTTATACCTGGGAAATATATCCTTAAAAACCCTCGACAAAACATGGTGAACTCCAGGCGCACCGTTTGCCGTGGGAGGACCCTCATAAAAAACAAATCTCGGCTTATCAGCGGTTTTCTGAAGGCTTTTTTCAAATATTTTATTTTCTTTCCAGAACTTAAGAATTCTTTCTTCTAATTCAACAAGATTTACTTCGCTACTGACTTTTTTGAAAACCATATCGAACCCTTCCATACTCCTGAATTATATTGGTCATGTTGTTACATTTTTTCCAGACCAGAAATTCTTGACAAAAGACAGAAACGGTCAAGATCGTTCTATAGATTTTATATAATTAGAATAACTTTGTGAAGTCTTCTAGTCCTTTCTAAGCAAGTTCATCAGTATCCTTGCAGACTCTACAGCCTTGGCCTGGTAATGATTGTTAAAATAAACATAAGTTTTTTTGGTATTTTCAACCAGCCTTTTAATTCTGGGAACCCAATCCAGAAGCTCGTCCTCCGAATACTGGTAATCATATCTCTGATAAGAATATTTGTGATCCCACCAGTTATCAGAATTTCTTCCATGAAATCTCACATATCCAGTTTCATTCGTGTTTATGTCCGTAGGTGGAAGTAGCCCCTTAAGAACAGGTTCATCCACATTGCAAAAACTAACATCCAAACTTTTAAGACATTCCAGAGTCCTGCTATTAAGCCAGTACCTGTTTCTGAACTCGAAACAAATACTATATTCCGGAAACTTATCTCTTATCCATTTAAGATAATCTAAATTTCTCTCACCAAACCTGAACGACCATGGAAACTGGAACAGGATGGACCCAAGCTGCCCATTTCTGGCAATAAACTCGATTGCTTTTGAAAATTTCTCAATATCATCTAAATCGAACCTCAAAGTATGAGTAAACACTGCTGGAGCTTTGACTGAAAAGATAAATCCTTTTTCCACTTTTTCTAAGAGATTTCTAAAAACAAAAAAATTAG
>JACIXO010000119.1:0-3711 GCA_014360385.1 Actinomycetota bacterium
ATTTTCAACCGAAAAAAGATTCTTGGAGAAAACCTATCCACGATTTTTATTCTCGTGAAATAAAAGATATTGACTCAACAATTTTAATTAGAAAAACCTTTACAAGTAAGAATAAATCATGGTGGTCTCCGGTAGAATATGATTTTGAAAGATACAAAAATATATCTGACGCTGAATGGTTAAACATTCACGACTTCCCAGATTCAAGTAAAATGCTTATAGTTAAGGAACCTAAAACCGGAAAGGAGTACTACGTATTGCTATCTTTTCCAGAATGGTCTTCTCGAAAGGAAGAAGAGTATCCGTATAGAATAATCTGGATGCAAATTAGAAGTTATTTGGTTCCTAAAAAAGGTTATATGAAATTTTGGAGATGGCTTAAAACACTGAACTTTATGGGAAGATGGACGCCTGAAGGATTTGAGTTGTATGAAAATTTAATAGGAGAATATCCTTGGGCTATCCCATACAAAAGATTTTTTGAAGAATATCCTGAATGGAAAGAAGTTGATGGATATCAACATAAGAATTTTAAGATACTTCCAGCATCTAATACACTTTTATATGAAAAAATACGTGACGAGTCTATAGACGAGAGTTTGAGCATTGAAGTGCCTGCCAGAGAATTTTTCTTAAAAGCTAACTTAAAATGGGATGGTAAAGGAAATTATTTCGTTAATGATTCAATTGCTTTTGTTTTCCCTTCAGTATATGAACCAGGACCATATTCTCTGCTTGTGGAAAAACAGTTTATAGAAGACTTTCTCAAGAACGAAAATTTAGTGCTAATATGGACAGTGTTGAGTGAGAAGCAAATTATCCAAAAGTTTACATCTTCGCAGCTTAAATTCCCTACATATAGTCGGATACATATGTTGAAAAATGGAAAAATTTTATCTTCTGAGGGTTTAGTTAATGTTGAGTAGGTGAGGGAGAATCTACTTTCTTCTTTTTATTATTTCCTGCAGCCACTTATCAATATCTTCTTTTCTAAATCTCCATTGATTAGCAATTTTCACGGCGGGGATTTTGTCTTCCCTTGCCATTTTATAAAGAGTAGATTTTCCTATTTTTAAATATTTTGCGGTCTCCTCAAGGGTCATTATTTCAGAAAAACCTTCCATCATAGGTTTAGTTCCTTTTAAACTGCCAGAGTTTATTATCATTTAACATTATATAATAATATAAAGCAAATAAAAGCAAAAAGTCAAGCAAGAGAAAAATTTTAAGGGTGGTGGGTGGGAGAAGATACCTTTTTGTTTTTGGCAAAGCCAAAACATAGGCTGAGTGAGAAGCACTTGCCTTGAGGAGGCTTTAATTAAAAGAATTCTTCCTTTAAAATTCCTTTTAAAAGACCTTGCCGAGATAAACTAAAATCTTTCTTTATTTTCTTCTCTAAAAACAAAATCTGTCTTGCGAAAGCAAGACAAAGCCGACGATAGGCAGGTGCTTGAGGAAGCCTAAAAGGGTGAGCAGGCTCGGAGCACAGGCAACGGAAGACAGCCGATAGGCTGGCTGAAGTCCGAGCACCGAGACTGCGGGGTGCCTTTCAGGACTCGAACTAACAAAATCATGCTCAAAATTTTCCTCTGATACAATCCAATTTATTCTATCCTCCCTCCTCTCCCTCCTTGCCCACCAGAAAGGAATTGAAAGAAATCTTTTAATTAAAAAATTCATCAAAAGCATCCTTTATTCAAAAGAGCAAATCCAGATAAACTTTTATTATTCAACAAATTCTGCGTCCCAAAAAACTTCCAGCCTTCCACTCGGGGATGGGTGGGAGGGGGTAGAGAAAAAAGAAGAAAGATATCCTTTAAAATCCCCAGATTTTGAGTTCGTATCCAAAGAAATGGCTCCCCGAAAATGACCCAAGGAGAACCCATTTTGATTTTTATATAATTCTTAAAAACCCATTGATTTTAAAAGATAGATTTAATAGAGAAAGCATTTTAATAAGCCTTGAAGTATCAGCATAAAACCCCCACCCACCCCATTTTTGAGTCATGATTTAGCCTGAAGACGAGATTTTCAATGTAGTTTCTATCTAAAGAAATTCTCTCTAAACTTTCCAAAATATACCTTTCTAACCTTTCAGCATTAACTTGTTTTGTTGAACAGGATTCCCAATCTCTTTTTAATGTGGATGTACACCGATAATAGTAATACCTTTTAAGTTTTCCTTCTTTTCTTTTGTTGGTAAAGCAAGGAGTCATTTTTGAACCACACTCTTTACAAGTAATTAGACCACCAAAAAGAAAATCCTTATAGACTCTTGACTTCCTTACTTTCTTTTTGTGAACTTCCTGAGCAAGATTAAATAATTCCTCAGAAATTATAGATTCATGGATTCCTTAGTAAACTTTGCCAGAGTATTTAACTTTTCCAGTATATACGATGTTTCTTAAGATATGCTCAAGATGGCTTTTTGTAAAATGTTTGTTATATCTGTTTTTAATGTCTCTCGCTTTCAATTCTTCATAGACTTTAGAAAGAGAGCCACTAGTAATATAGATTTCGTAGATTAGTTTCACTATCTCAGCTTCTTTAGGATTTACAATAAGTCTTTTATTTTCTCTTTTGTAGCCATAAGGAACCAATCCACCATTCCATAAACCCTTCTTAGCTCTCTCAAGCATTTTATCTTTCGTTCTTTCACTCGCCAACTCTCTTTCAAACTGGGCAAAAGTAAGCGTTATATTTCTTAAAAGCCTTCCTGCTGGAGTAGAAGTATCAAATCTTTCTGTAATTGAGACAAAATCAACCTTGTATTTTTCAAAAATCTCTATTAAGTAGTAGAAATCTTTAGGAGAACGGGTAAGCCTATCAATTTTATAAACTAAGACTATGTTAATTTTACCTTGTCTAATGTCTTCAAGTAATTCTTGTAAGGCTGATCGATTAAGATTTGCTCCAGTATAACCGGGATCAGAATAAACCTTAAAGACCTCCCAGTTATTTTGGCTTTTAATAAAAGCCCTTATCTTCTCTTCCTGAGCTTCACAGGAAGAAAATTCTTTTTCTGCCTGTGTATCAGTTGATACTCTTGTATATATAGCGCAATTCATGATACTTAAAATTAAAAAGGTAAATCATCTTCTGATATGTATGGTTCTTCTTCATTTTCGCTTTTTTGGGTTTCAGCTAAATCCTTGTTAAGTATACTTTCAGGAGTTAATACAATCAGTTTTGTTAATATTTCTTTAAAAAGATAAGGAATTTCATCTATTGATAATTCCTCGGATATCACCTTAAATTTGATCGGTTTGCCTTTGTAGCCCGGGTATTTATTACACAATTCTTCATATCTTTCTTGTCCAATATGTTTTTTCAGAAATTCGTCAAAGTTTTTGGGAATCATAACTGAATCTAAAGAAGGATACTTTGAACTTATTTCTAATAACTCTTTATTAAATTCACTTTCTTTGTCTTTTTCGTTTTTACTAAAATCAGATGAGTCTTCATCAAATACAATAAGACATGGTATTTCAAATGATCCGATGATTTTAGCAAAAAAGCTTAAATTCTTCTTTCCGCCCGTTTCGACTATAGAAATACCCTCTTGATCAAGATCTATTTTCATTTTTTCTGCAAAAATAGGGAAGCTTAATTTCTCTGTGTCCCCTTCTACTAATAGTATCTTTTTAGCAAAAAAGAGTTCGTTTCTTTCGGGGTCAAACTCCTTAATTACTTTTTCTTTCTCATAGGGGG
>JACIXO010000119.1:3721-5054 GCA_014360385.1 Actinomycetota bacterium
ATAATCAGATTGATAAACCAGAGTTCCTTTACCATGAAGTTTTCTCACAATACAAATATCTCTATGATTTCTAAGATCAACAAAGAAAGAGGAATGAGTAGCAATAAAAATTTGATTTTGGCCAGAAAGTTCTCTTAGTACTTTATAAAAGTGCCTTCTGGCATGAGGATGAAGGAATAGTTCCGGTTCTTCGATTGCAAAAATTATATTTTTCTCTCCTAACTCGGCATAAGCTTGAAATATAGAGAAAACAATTGCATTTTGGGCTCCTAATCCCATCTCAGTTGCGACTCTTATAGGCAAAATATCCTCTTTAACAAAAATCTGAATAGTTTTATAGAAATTGTAAGGATCGTGGAGCTGAAATTTTATCTCTAAATCTTCTTTTGGAATACCTAATTGTTTAGAAGCATTGAACTTTATCAATTCTTCAAGCTTTTTAAATTTTTCTGTTCTCAAAAAATACATAGCACCTCTGATAGATTTTATGAAAGATTCTCGTCGTTTAGAATCGGATTCCAGCTCTTTATTAATATCTTTAAGCATTCTTCCCAAAAGAGTCCATTGACTAGTAGGCAAATGACTCTGGAGATCTCTATTAACATCGATATAAATCATTGAAAATTTTTCTCTATCTTCCTTAGAAATATACGGCCTACTAATTTTATTTCCATCTTTGTCTATATAACAATATTCCACTTTACCCCAGTTCAACTCTGTTCCTTCTGTGGCCGGATACTGAAGTCTTATTCCTATGATCTCACCTTCTAAGCCTCTTTGGGAGAAATATACTTCGTCATCTTCTGAAAGATTAAACCATACAGAAATTGAGATAGGATTGTTCTTATCCATGCCGTAGAAATCGGTATCTGAAAATGTTTGTGGAGTAGGCCATTTAGATCCCAGAACCTTATTAATAGCTGAAAGAATGTTAGACTTTCCAGCATTGTTTTCGCCGATTAGCACACAAAAACTTGTTGGATAAAAAACAGTGTGTTTTATGGATCTGTAATTTTTTATTTCAACTTTGACTATTTTCATATCACTTATTTCCTCCTACTATTGAATTTTAGCCACCTACCAATATCCTCTTTCCTAAATCTCCACTTTTTACCAGCCTTCAGAGCCGGTATTTTCCCTTTTTGTGCCATCTTATAGATAGTGTAAACACTAAGCCTTAGATATTCGGCTACTTCCTCTAATGTCATCAACTTTTCTAGCTTCTTTTGGTCTTTCATAACATTTATTAGTATAATTTAGTATAATAAAGTATTTCTTAAAAGTCAAATAAAAACACCCTCTCCCGAGCGGAAGCAGTTCTTTTAATAAGAGA
>JACIXO010000012.1 GCA_014360385.1 Actinomycetota bacterium
GTTAAAAGGTTACGTCTCACAGGAAGAGTTTTTACAGGAAAAACCCAGAGGTTTTACAGAATTTAACCCGAAATATACTTTTGATACATTTGTGACAGGGAACAGCAACAGATTTGCCTATGCTGCCTCACTGGCAGTAAGCGAAAACCCTGGCAAGGCGTACAATCCCCTTTTCATCTATGGTGGTGTGGGTCTGGGTAAAACCCACCTACTCCACGCCATAGGCCAATACATCCTACAGTTACATCCTAACCTCGTTGTTAAATATGTCTCAGCTGAGAAGTTCTTAAATGACTTTATAAATGCATTAAGATATAAAAATATGTTAAAATTTAAAGAAAGTTACCGCAATAATGATGTTCTTCTTGTTGATGACATCCAGTTTTTAGAAGAGAAAGAGGCAAGCCAGGAAGAATTCTTTCATACTTTCAATGCCCTTCACAGCTCCAACAGGCAGATTGTGTTGTCAAGTGATAGACCCCCAAAAGACATAGCTACTCTGGAAGAAAGATTGAGATCGAGATTTGAATGGGGATTGGTTACAGATATACAACCCCCAAACCTTGAAACAAGAATTGCTATACTTAAAAGATACGCCGAAAGAGAGAAGATAAAGGTATCTGATGAGATTATAAACTTTATAGCAGAGAAAATTACCTCTAACATAAGGGAGTTAGAGGGAGCCTTGATAAGGGTTATGGCCTTTGCCTCCATCACAAACTCCACCCCTGATTTACCAATGGCTAAGAGTGTTCTTAAAGACATGCTGGTTGACGAAGATAGCTACAATATAACGACCCAGAAAATTATAAAAGAAGTATCCAAGTACTTCTCTGTTCCTATAAACGACATTCTAAGCAGTAAGAGAAACCAGCTTGTAGCACATTGCAGGCAAATAGCCATGTATCTCTCAAGAGAGCTTACACACGACTCGCTTCCTAAAATTGGCAGGGCTTTCGGTAACAGGGACCATGCTACTGTAATATATGCTATAAATAAAGTATCAAGCCTTATAAATACAGATAAAGATGTTTACAACCAAATACAGGAAATAATAAGCAGGCTAAAAAGTTAGTAAAGTAAGCACTATACCTCTTGATTTTGGCTTTTTTATTTTGTTAGTTTTTTTGTTATATCCACGAGAAAACAGTTTAAAACTAACAAATATCTTGCTTATTTTTGTTAGTAAAAATATATTGTTAGAAGTTAAGTTAATACACGGTGTAAAATTCAACAATATTTAAAAGAGTTTTAAACAACCTAAAAACTAAAAATAAACTAAAAAAGCAAGTTATTAACAATATAGATAGAGCCAATTACAATTACTACAACTATAGTTAAGTTTTAGAATATTAGTTTCAGTTAACTGGTTTTAGTTAGTTAATTTTAGTTAGTTTAGTCAATATCTTGTTGATATTTAATAATCTATTTTAAAATTTACTGTTAACAGTATTTGAAATCAATAGCCATCAAAATGGAGGATCTATGAAATTTCAAACAACTAAAGATAACTTATTAAATGAGCTTCTTTTTATTAATAGAAGTTTAGTATCTAAACCCACAATTCAGGTACTAAATGGAGTATTGATGGAGGCAAACAAACTTCTAGATATTTATGCTACTGACCTAGAAACAAGCATTAAAACCACTCTGGAGGTAGATGTAATAAAGGAAGGAAAGATACTAGCACCTATCAAACTTTTAACGAGCATACTTAAAACCTTCCCGGAAGCCAAAATAGAAGTAGAACTATTGAGTGAGAAAAATCAGCTTAAAATAGCCTGTCAGAATGCTGTGTTTATTATCAACACATACTCAATTGAGGATTTTCCACAATTTCCAGAAGTAAGAAAAGGAAATCAGGTATCTATAGATAGTAAGAGATTAAAAAACCTCATATCTAAATCAATTAAATCTGTTTCCACTGACGAAAACAGACCTGTCTTAACCGGAGTACTTATTGAAATCAGTAATAATATCATCACAATGGTATCTACTGATAGCTACCGGCTTTCCCTGGCCAAAGATGAAATAGATTACTCAAACAGTCTTTTGAAGGCAATAATACCCTCAAGAGTTTTAGACTCCATCCTTAAAACAGATTTACAGAGTGAGCTAGTTGAGATAAATATAGATGAAAACCAGATAAGTTTTAATATATTCCAGGCAAATAACAAAGCTCAAAATCTTTTAATTATATCAAGACTAATATCTGGAAAATTCCCCGAGTACAAGCAGTTAATACCTTCAAGTTTTAAACATACTATTATATTGGATAGAGACAGGTTTTTAGAGGTTATAAGAAGGGTTTCTTCTATTTCTCAGGACAATATCCCTATTAAACTGGAAGCTACTAGGGGTAAGGTAAATGTATCTATGAGTATAAAGGGGGTTGGTAGTTCAAGTGAAAATCTGGATGTAGAGTATGGTGGGGAAGGGATAGAGATTGCATTCAACCCAGATTTTCTACTGGACGGTGTTTCAATGATGGATGATAAACAAATAGTCTTAAATATAGAGGAGTCTTTAAGGCCAGCCCTAATAAAACAAAACCAAAAAGAAAATCTACTTTACC
This sequence comes from Actinomycetota bacterium, assembly GCA_014360385.1. GTDB lineage: Bacteria > Actinomycetota > Humimicrobiia > Humimicrobiales > Humimicrobiaceae > JACIXO01. The sequence continues at coordinate 2,576 of JACIXO010000012.1, forward strand.
TTCTAATGCCTGTAAGAATATCTTAGTAAATTTCTTGGTAATATAGATGAATAAGTCTGTAGAAGAATCTCCTTTAAAAAAACTTAAGATAGCCATTATTGGAGCAGGAAGAGTTGGAACCACAGTCGCCTATATTCTCTCAAAAAAAAAGCTACCTGATTTAGAACTGGTTCTGGTAGCAAGTAGGTCTTCCAGCTCAATAGACAGGGCAAGGGAAATACTTGGTCAACATTCAAAAGGAATTATCTTTACCCTCAACATCTCGAGAGCTTTAGCCAAAGCAAACTGTGTAGTAATAACAACTCCTGATGATGCTATTGAAGAAGTGTGTATGGAATTATTTGGTAAGGTAAGACATGATTTAGGGGCTACTGGTGCTATTAAACCGGTAGATTTAATTGCCAACAAACCCTTCGCAGTTTTACATATGAGTGGATCTAAGTCTCTTGGTGTTTTAAGATGCGCTGAAGAAAAGGGGGCAGTTGTAGCCTCAATACATCCTTTAAAATCATTCGCCTCCATAGAAGAAGCTATTAAGACAGTTGCCGGGACTGTTTTTGGTGTAACTTTCAAAGATGCCAATGGCGAGGCTGTAGCAGAGCAAATTGTAAGAGGTCTGGATGGTAGTATAATCAAAGTAGACGATCAAAAAAAGCCCCTTTACCACGCAGCTGCTTGCATAGCTTCTAACTATCTGGTAAGTTTACTAAACTATGCAGTATTTATTCATGAGAGAATTGGCATAAACCCAAAGGACTCTTTGAAGGGGCTAATGAGTCTGGCACAGGGTACTGTCGAAAATATAAAAAAGCTGGGGACCAGAAAGTCTCTCACAGGACCTATTGCGAGAGGAGATGTTGGAACTATAAAAGAGCACCTGGAAAATTTTAGTGAATATTTTCAAGATGATGAAGTACTCCCATATAGAGTTATGGGGAGGGAAACAGCTAAAATCGCTTATTTAAATGGTTGGATAGATGAGGAAGTTTACAGGAGCTTACTTAAACTGTTAGAATAGAGAGGTTTTAGAACAAAGAGATTAACATCTTGTAAGTCCGGTTTTTTAAAGGATTCAGATTATTTTTAGGGTCAGACTATTTTCGGGTTTGTTAAACTTGGAGAAGAGGAGAGGTACAGTGGCAATCCAGAGAGTCAGTGTTAATAAGTTATTTGAAATGAAGAGAACTGGAGAAAAAATAGCCATGCTAACGGCTTATGATTATCTTATGGCATCTCAGCTTGATGAGTGTGGGATAGATATTATTCTGGTTGGAGATTCTGTTGGCAATGTTCTTCTGGGCTATGAGGACACAATTCCTGTAACAATGGATGAGATGATTCACCATTGCAAGGCAGTTACAAGGGGAGTTAAAAGGGCAATGGTTGTAGGTGATATGCCTTTTATGTCCTATCAGGCGTCCTTGGAAGAAGCAGTCCATAATGCTGGCAGGTTTTTAAAGGAAGCTGGAGCACAGGCTGTGAAGGTGGAGGGTGGAGAAGAAGTGCTTGAGGCTATAAAAAAGATTATTGACTCTGGAATTCCAGTAATGGGGCATCTTGGGCTTACTCCACAATCCGTCCATAAATTTGGTGGCTATGGGGTAAGGGGACAGAGCGAAGAAGAGGCGTCTAAAATTTTAAGAGATGCTAAAAAACTGGAAGAAGTAGGGGTTTTCTCAATAGTTCTGGAAAAAGTTCCTGCGGAGCTCTCCAGAAGAATTACAGAGGAGCTAAGCATCCCGACAATAGGAATCGGGGCAGGAGTTTTTTGTGATGGGCAGGTTCTTGTTACACATGACATGCTTGGCCTTTTTGAGAAGTTTAAACCAAAGTTTAGTAAGAGGTACGCAAACCTTGCAGAAGAAATAAAAAGGTGTTACAGGGAGTATATTGAGGAGGTTAAGACAGGAAAGTTTCCAACAGATGAGCACTCTTATTAGGCTTCTTATTAAGCTTACTTTATTTTTGGACACTTTTAAAAAATGGAGATAATTGAAAAAATAGAAGATATGAGAAACAAATCCCGGGCCCTCCGGGAGGCAAATGAAACAATTGGTTTTGTTCCCACAATGGGGTATCTCCACGAGGGTCACCTAAGTCTTATAAGGATGGCTAAAAATGAATGCAGTAAAGTGGTAATGAGTATATTTGTAAACCCCATCCAGTTTGGGCCTGGGGAGGATTTCGAAAGATACCCAAGAGACTTTGAAAGAGATTGTAGAATTTCTGAAAAAGAAGGAGTGGACTACATATTCCACCCCTCTTCTCAGGAAATGTATGGTGAAGATTATCTCACATTTGTGGAGGTAGAAAAGTTAAGTGGCATAATGTGTGGAGCAGCAAGGCCAGGGCATTTTAAAGGGGTATGTACTGTGGTTCTTAAGCTTTTTAACATAGTAAACCCCCACGTGGCCTATTTTGGTGAAAAGGATTATCAGCAGCTCGTGATTATTAAAAAGATGGTGAAAGACTTAAACCTTCCTCTGTTGGTGAAATCAGGACCCACAGTCAGGGAGAAGGACGGCCTTGCTATGAGTTCCAGGAATAAGTACCTTTCTCGCGAGGAGAGAAAAAATGCTACTGTTATTTATACATGTTTAAACCTTGTCCAGGAACTTATTTACAAGGGTGAGAGAGACCTGTCAAAGATTAAAAAAGAAGTCCTTGATAGATTGAAAGAAAACGAATCTGTTAGTAAAATAGATTACTTTGATTTTAGAGACCCGGAAAGTCTAGATGAGATAGAGATGATAGGCAAACATGGCAGAATCCTGGCTGCGACTGCAGTGTGGATTGGGAGTACTAGACTCATTGATAACAAAATTATAGAGTTTTAGAAAAAGGAATTATGGAAACAATATGATGATATATAATGATATGTAATGAACGCTTAGATGAACGTGAAGGTAATGAATGTGAAGAGGTTCCGGGGAACCCAGCCATACAATTCATATAAACGTTGGATAATAAAAGTTTGGATAATATAATGTTACACAATGTCATAAGTTGAATATATGAATATATCATTTGAGCATTTGTCGAAAAGTTGAATAGATTGAATTTATGTCTTTGAATAGGTTAGATATATTTTAAATATATCATTTGAGCGCTTGGCCCTAGAATACATGTGAATTGAGAGTAGAAATGTGTTAGAAAAGGCGGAAAATGCTAGTATCTATTTTAAAAAGCAAAATCCACAGGGCTCTTGTTACTGATGCCAAAATCCACTACATGGGTAGCATAACCATTGACAAAAAGTTAATGGAGAAAGCCAGGCTTTTGCCATATGAGAAAGTACTTGTCGTAAGCCTAGATAGTGGAGAGAGGCTCGAGACATATGTTTTAGAGGGCAGGGAAGGAGAAGGAGAGGTCTGTTTAAATGGTGCTGCTGCGAGAAAAATCTTAAAAGGAGACAGGATTATAATAATGTCTTTTGCCTTTCTGGAAGAAGAAGAGGCAAGAAAGTATAAACCTGCCATAGTATACCTTGATGATAAAAATCAGGTAATTAAGGTTGAAAACCATTTGGACCAGAATGATCAATGTTAGCCCTGGAGTGACTTTGATTAACTCTAGCGGTAAAATGGTGGACCAGGTAGATCGAGAAGATAGAATTCAGGAAAAAATATGCAAGAAATAAATATTGAGAAATAAATATTGAGAAAAAGTTAAATATTGAGAAAAAGTGATAAAGCTAAAGTTAGCTATAACGCCTATGTTGGCCACAGCACCTCTTGTAGAGTAGCCGGGAGCCGAAGATCTTTCAGCTTAACCTTTTTGTTTTTGTTTTTACACCTGCTGGTCTTACCAGCTATTCTTTCTATGTCTCTTTCCTGTAAAAACAACAAGATTGGTACCTCTTCTGAGATTAGCTCCACGGATGAGCCCATGGGTGAAATTGGCTATGTAGGTGAAGACTTTCCCTATTATTTTGACTATAGGAAAATAGAAGTCCAGCCCACAAGCTCTATAGATGTTCTGATTGAAAGCTGTAATCTGTATTTAGATATATATGGTGACCTTGTTGTTTTGGGAGAGGTTGTAAACACCTCGCCTGTTTGCAAGACAAGTGTCGTTGTGACTTTTGACTTCCTGGATAAGAAGGAAAATAAGATAATATCAGCTAATTTCCAGGCTCCAGTTAATTATATAAGGGAAAACGCCAGGCTTCCCTTCTGGTTATATTTCGATGATAGAGAGAAATACATAGATATATCTGAGTTGAGAATAGGAGTAAATTACAAAAATTACCTCGACAAACTGAAGGGAAATCCTGCAGTAAAAACTGAAAAATATTACTACCAGGATGACACATTAATCATTGAGGGGAAAGTAGTTAACCTGGGCCAGAGCAAAGTCGACAATCTTAAGCTCTTTTGCACTTTTTATAATGAAAAAGACCAGGTGGTTTTTATAAGGCAATGCTATCTACCGAAGGAGGAGCTGGAGCCCCTCGAAGAAGAGGATTTTGTTCTTGAGGTTTTGCTGGACGAATATCTAAGAGACTTTACCCATTACCATCTAGAAGTATTCTTTGAGGATTCTATTGAGTTACCCAAACCCACAGAAACAACTTGATCGTTTCCCGGACACTAGATAAAATCTGACCCCTCCCTCATATCCACTCCTTGTATTTAAAGTAGGCAAGCATCCCGATAGCTACTGCAATCAACACTGCCATGATAATAATAAAAGCAAGAGGATGGCTGGCTATTGGTAGTCCTATATTCATTCCATAAATGCCAGTAATGAGAGTAAGGGGTAGTATTATCACTGAGAAAATAGTAAGTATTCGCATGATGTCATTTATCTTGTTGGAGAGAAGAGACTGGTGAGCTTCATGTATGCCCTCGATTAGCTCCTTGTAATTATCGAGCGTATCCCATATTTTTTCGATATGGTCAACAAGGTCACTGAAATAAACTTCGAGTTCTTCGATTAAAAATTCCATATCTTTTATCTCGAGAGTTTTTAAGAGTTTTCTTTGTGGAAATATAATACTTCTAAATGCAAGTATGTTTGTTCTTATCAGGAGAATTTCTTTTACGTTCTTACTGCTCACTTTTTTAAAGATAGCATCTTCTACATCCTGGATGTTCCGGTATATTTTATTCAGAATTGGAAAACAGTAGTCTATGAGCGAGTCAATTATTTTGTGCAGGAGGTAGCCAGATCCTTTTTCAAGGATTTCATGGTTTTCAAGAAGGGTCTCATAAGTGTTCTGGAGGGGTTTACATATGCCGTGGTGGACGGTTACTAGAAAGTTCATGCCTATAAAAATGTTTACAGCAAATGGCACCAGTCTTCTTGTTTGTTTTATAAAATAAGGGATGTGCATTACTATGAAAAAATACTCGTCATACTCATCTATTTTTGGTCTCTCAATGACACTTATGCAGTCTTCTATATCCAGAGGGTGGAACTTGAATTGGTCTAATAGGGACTGCATGTTATTTCTACTGGGGTTTTCTATGTCAGCCCATATAAGGTAGTTGGGATTGTTTATAAAAGGACCTATCTGGGGCAATTCTATATCTTCTATTATTCTTTTTTCTCTTTTCTCATAAACTAAAACTCTCATATTTCGTATTTTATGTGTGTCTAAGTTTTACTATTTTCTTCATTTTGCTATATCTTTGTACTTTTGGTATTACATATATGAGCTTATTATATATGATTATGGCGACTAAATTAAAGCCATTTGTTCAATATAACTGTTCAACATAATTTTGGGTTAAAACCTGGTTCAGATTTTTAAGATCTATTTGAGATCTATTTGATTTGTTGGATTTGCACAGAAACTCGTCCAGCCCCTGTTAATTATTAGTTCTAGCTGAATAATTGGCTAAAACATAAAATTTTAAAAGGTGTTGTGCTCAAAAAGTTATTATTTTTTCGAAAATAATGAATTATTCAGCAAGAACTAATTAAACTCGATTGTCTGGTCTACTGGTCTACAAGAGAGTCTAGAGGGCTGGTTTTATTTTTGCAGCGCATACCTTGAACTCAGGGATTTTAGCTTTGGGATCCAGGGCAGGATTAGTGAGTTTATTGGCAGGCGAATCTGCATAGTGGAATGGTATAAAAAGAACCCCTTTCTTTATTCTGGGGTTTACTAAAGCTGTGGCATTTATAGAACCTCTTCTTGTTTCAAGAGTAACCTTTTGCTTATCTTTTATTCCAAGTTTTGAAGCATCTTCAGAATTTATGTGAACTGTAGCCATGGGAGCAAGTATGTTTAGACCTTCCACTTTGCCGGTCATTGTTCTGGTGTGATACTGGTACAGGATTCTACCTGTTGTTAGAATAAAGGGATACTCTCTATCTGGGACTTCTGCAGGGGGCTTATAGTCAACAGGTATGAACTTACCCTTGCCACAGGAAAAGCTCTTTTGGTGAAGAATCTTGGTCCCTGGGTCATCATAGCTTTTGCAGGGCCATTGAAGTGAGCTATTTTCCAATCTTCTGTAACTTACACCTCCATATATAGGCGTTAGTTCTGCGATCTCATCCATTATCTCTGAGACTTCTTTATAATCCATGGGATAGCCCATAGCTTTTGATAACATACAGATTATTTGCCAGTCTTCCTTTGCTTCACCTGGTGGCTCAAGGGCTTTTCTGACTCTCTGGATTCTCCTTTCGGTATTAGTAAAGGTACCGTTTTTCTCTGCAAAGCACGCGCCTGGCAATATCACGTCTGCAAACTCCCCTGTTTCTGTGAGGAAAATGTCCTGTACAACCAAAAACTCAAGATTTTTAAGAGCCTGGGCTACATGAAGGATATCAGGATCGCTTAACATTGGGTTTTCACCCATTATGTAGAGAGCCTTTATTTTGCCGTTTTTTGCTTCGTTGATCATCTCTGTTACAGTAAGGCCGCTTTTTTCAGGTAGTTTATTTCTCCATCTTTTCTCAAACTTTTCTCTAATAGAGTCATCCTCCACGCTCTGGTATCCAGTATAGACATTGGGTAATGCCCCTACGTCACATGCGCCCTGAACATTGTTTTGACCCCTTAGAGGATTGACTCCTGCACCTTTTCTGCCCACATTTCCAGTCATCATTGCCAGGTTCGCTATGGCAGTTACATTGTCTGTTCCGCAGGTATGCTGGGTAATTCCCATTGAATAGAAGATCAGGGCATTTTTTGCTCTTCCGTATAGTCTTGCCGCTGTTATAAGGTCTTTCTCGTTAACTCCTGAAACTTCTTGTACTTTTTGGGGAGTATATGAAGAAAAGCATGGTATAAGTTTATCGAAGTCCTCAGTTCTTTCAGCGATAAAGTCTTTGTCATGGAGATTTTCCTGATAGATTATGTTCATAATTCCTAAAAGCACAGCTACGTCTGTTCCCGGGTAATGCCTTAAGTGGAGGGTGGCATGCTTTGTTATCGGGATATCTCTCGGGTCAATCACTATTAGTTTTAACCCGTGGTAGTTTACACATTTTATTATTTCATAACCAATTACCGGGTGGGCCTCAGTAGTGTTAGAGCCAATAATAATTGCTACATCTGCGTATTTTATGTCTTCTACAGAATTTGTCATAGCACCACTGCCAAATGTAGGTATAAGACCTGTTATGGTAGAAGCATGGCAAAGCCTTGCACAGTGGTCGATATTGTTAGTACCAATTACTGCTCTTGCAAATTTGGACATAAGGTAATTTTCTTCGTTCGTGCATTTTGCTGAGCTTAGAATTCCTATAGAGTCGGGTCCATATTTTTGTTTTATTTCTTCAAGCCTGGTGGAAACTATTTCGATCGCAGTGTCCCAGCTTACTTTCTCAAACTCTCCGTGCGCGTTTTTAACCAGGGGATAAGCAAGTCTTTGTGGACTTAAGACAAAATCAAAACCAAACCTTCCCTTTACACAAAGGTTTCCTTCATTTACATTTTTGCCTATATCCGAGGATACATTTACTATTTTGCCATCCTTGATATGCAAGTTTATCTGGCACCCAACCCCGCAATAAGGACAGGTGGTCTTAACCATGGTAGTTTCCCATGTCCTTGCCTTTTTCATGTAAGGTTTTGGTTGGAGTGCTCCCACAGGACAGGTAGATATGCAGTTTCCACAAAAAACACAATCCGTTTCAGTTAAGGGCTGGTCAAATGCCGGAACTACTTCGCTTTCAAATCCTCTTTTGGCGTAGCCAATGGCACTTGCGCCCACAACGTCATCGCACATTCTAATACATCTTCCACAGAGGATGCATTTTTCGTTATCTCTATAGATGAAAGGATTGTCATCCAGAACCTTTTTGTGATGGATCCTACCTTTGTACCTGGTTTCCTTTATGTCGTACATATAGGCGAGATCTTGCAGGGTACAGTTCCCGCACGACTCGCATGTCATACAATCCAGGGGATGATCAGAAATTATTAGTTCTAAGTTTAGCCTTACAAGCTCATTTATATGGGAGGAGTTAGTGGTAACTTTCATGCCATCAGAGACCTTGGTAAGACAGGATGGGACTGCCTCCGGCATGCCTTCAACTTCTACAAGGCAGAGCCTGCAGGCACCCTGAGGTTTTAGTCTTGGGTCATAGCATAGATGGGGGATGAGTATGTTGTTTTCGAGTGCTACTTGAAGTATTGTTTTGGTTGGAGAAGCAAGGTAAGGCTTTTCGTTTATATAGATCTCTACAGTGTTTTCATTTTCATTTTCATTTACCCTGTATTTATTTCTGGAGGGATCTTCTTTGCTCATTTTTTCGCTCATTTTTCACATGCTTTATTCACATGTTTTGTATTTAAATGTTTTAAGTTTTAAGAAGATATTATGTCAAGAAGATATTATGTTATTATGTGCTTGTTGTAATGTGCTTCGCTTAAGTCATTTGTTTTCGATACATTTTCTCCCCTAGCACCCTCACTAAAGCTTAAGGGGGAATTCCTTCTATGAGAAATCGCCTTTTTGATGACTTATGATAGAATATTTCTCTCAATTTTACAATTAAATTTGTGTGCTGGTTAATTCTTTAAATCCCTGAATATGCGTACTATAATTGTGGACATTGGAGGTTATGGTTGCAGTACGAAATAAGATGAAAATTAATTCTTGGTTAAGG
>JACIXO010000120.1:0-4316 GCA_014360385.1 Actinomycetota bacterium
CGAAAGGGTTATATTGGACACAATGCGGATAAAAAATTTGGCTATACTTGGGAGTGGAAATGTGATAGTTATTGTTTATATCTCTCTTATAACATTTGGAGGCTTTATAGGTATTCTTAGTAGTTCAATTGCTCTTAAACGATATCTGAAAGTGTGAAAGCTATATAGGCAGAGGCAGACATATAAAGTGGCAAAAATATATAAGGTTGCTAAGGTTGCAATCACCATAGCTATAATTATCATAGTCAACATTGTCCCGGTCCTTTACCCAAGATACGCCTACCCCCAATCCCTCGAAGATGAGTTAGAAGACATAGAACAACAAAGAAAAGAGACTCAGCAGAAAATTGAAGAGATTAAAAAGCAGGAGCAGCAATATATAAAACAGGTAGAGAGTGTAGAAAACGAACTTTTATCTGCTTTATCAGAACTGGAAGATCTGAATAACAGGCTGGCTGAAGTTAAGAGTGAGATAGATAAAACTACTATAGAGCTTGTTCTTAAGGAACAGGAGCTTAAGAGAATAGAAGAGGAACTTGAAGAAAAAGTTAATATACTAAACTTGCGTGTTGCTTCTATTTACAAAAATGGAAATGTCAATATTCTGGAGATGTTGCTTAAGTCAAAAAGTTTTATGGATTTTGTTTCTCAGGTCAAACTAATGAATCTAATCGCTCAGCAGGATGCGGAGATCATCCAGTCGATAAAGGATAAGAGAAATGCCACTTTGAGTGTTAAAAAAACCATGATTGATTTGCGAGAAAAGCAGAACGAGCAGAAGGAAAGAGTTGAGAAACTGGTAGCTCAGGCTGAGGAAAAAAAGGCTGAGATAGAGGGTATTTACGTTGAAAAAAAGAATCTTCTTTCCCAGACTATAGCCAACAAAAATGCCCTTATAAGAATGGAGAAGGAGTTAGCTGCAAGGGAAGCTGAGATTAAAAGGATCCTTGAAAGTTACAGATATGGTAGTGCACCCTCTGGCAAATTGGCGTGGCCTGTAGCAGGGAGAATTATCTCTGGCTTTGGGTATAGAATTCATCCCATTTTTGGCACTCGTAGATTTCATGCTGGAGTTGATTTTGCAGCTCCTTATGGGACTCCGGTCAAGGCAGCAGATGGAGGACAGGTAATTCAGACGGCGTATGTGGGTGGCTATGGATATGCAATTATGATTTACCACGGTGGCGGCTATGCCACCTGGTATGCTCATCTTTCAGGTTTTAATGTATCTACAGGACAGTTTGTTCAGCGAGGTCAGGTTATTGGTTTTGTGGGCTCCACTGGCTGGTCAACAGGTCCTCATTTACATTTTGAGGTAAGGATAAATGGAGAACCCCAAAACCCGCTTGGTTATCTTCAGTGACATGTTAACCTGTATCATAAAATCTGAAAGTCACCTTTGGAAGTTCGTTGTTTTTAGGTTATCATCTATACTATCTAAAACTATGAGCAAATAAAGTGGTGAAGCTTATGAGAAAAGACTTTCTTTTAAGAGCCATACTTGCGGTACTGGGAATTATTCTAGTATTTTTTGCTGGTCTATTTGTTGGCATTAATTTTTCCTCTGTTAGAGCTCTTCTTTTTCAGAATAGTGTTGCCAAGGTTTCTGAGAGTAGTGGAGGTGCTTCGGATTTCGAAACCAAGGGAACTGATGAGGGCTTCGAGGTAAAACCTATTGAAGAGGTGATAGAGCTTGTTTATGGAAATGCTCTCAACAGAAAAAGTAAACAGGAGCTACTTGAAAGTGCGATAAATGGAATAATTTCCTCTCTTGGTGACAAGTATGCTGAATATTTCAGTAAAGAGGAGTATAAACTGGTTATGGAATCCTATGGCGGTACTATGAGTGGAATTGGAGTTATAGTAACCCTTGATAGTCAGGAGAGAGTAGTTATAGTGAAAGTCATAGAAGATACCCCAGCTTACAGGACAGGCCTTAGAGAAGGAGATATTATCGAGAAGGTTGAAGAAGAAAACACGAAATCAATGCCACTGGAAAAAGTTGTGGCTTTGATAAAAGGTGAGGAAGGAACAAAAGTAAAGCTCGGCATATACAGACCAGATGAAGATATAAGATTTGAGGTTGAAATTACCAGAGAAAAATTTTATGTTCCAAATCTTTTTTCTGAGATGCTCGATGACTCGATAGGATATATACAGTATATTAACTTTCAGGAGGGTGGAGCAGAAAGACTTGATACGGAAATTCAGAAATTAATAAGTGGTGGAGCTAAGGGTATTATTTTTGATTTGAGAAATAACCTGGGAGGAACATTGGACGATGCTGTAAAGGTCTGTGACTTATTTCTGGACGAAGGAGTTATTGTAACTATTAAGGGAAGAAGTGAGGACAAAGAAAAGGTGGATGAATATACGGCCGAAAAAGGAAAGTATGTAGAAATTCCCTTGATTGTCCTCATAAATGAATTTTCAGCAAGTGCTTCAGAGCTTACAGCTGGAGCACTCAAAGATAACAACAGAGCCATATTGATTGGAGAAAAAAGTTTTGGAAAGGGAACGGTCCAGGTGCTTCACGAGCTTTCTGATGGTTCGGGCATAAAGTTCACTACAGCAAAGTATTATTTGCCTTCGGGGATTTCGGTAGAAGGAAGCGGTATAGTTCCTGACATAGTAGTGGAACAGGAATGGGACGCTAGGGAAGATCTTCAGCTGAATAGGGCTGTGCAGGAGATGAAATCCTTGATTGAAGCATTAGCAAAGTAAACAAAAAAGTTATTACAACTGTTGAAACACTCCTGGGTAAAAAGGATATTTGGAATTGGGAAAGAAAAATAGTAAGAGAAAATCAGAAGAGGGTAAGGCAATTGTAGCCACTAATAAAAAAGCTCTTAAGGATTTCTTTATACTTGATAGATATGAAGCAGGTATAGCTCTTAAAGGTAGTGAAGTTAAGTCAGTTAGAGAGCACAGAGTAAATCTAAAAGATAGCTATGCTCGTATAAAGAATGGTGAGATGTTTCTCTATAATGTTCACATTTCACCGTATTCTAAATCGAGAGTGGAAGAATCAAACCCGACAAGGGTAAGAAAAATTCTAATGCACAAAAAGGAGATTGACAGAATTGCTGGTAAACTTGCCGATAAGAGCCTTACTCTGGTTCCACTTAGTATGTACTTCTCTGGTGGTTGGGTCAAAGTAGAACTTGCTCTGGCCAAGGGTAAAACCAAAGTGGATAGAAGAAGAGATATTCAGGAGAGGGAGCACAAGAAAGAGATTGAGAGGGAAGTTAGGAGAGCTTTTAAAAAAATGTAAAAATGATATAATTCAATATGCTATATATGCTGTTGAAACCTGTTTATTTTAGTCCATATTTCTTTACCAGAAGCTTCTTTATGTGGTTTGCTGTAGATAGCTATAAAGAATTCTTGAGCAGTGAGCACACTACGGGGGCGATCAGGATTCGACGGAGATAGGTTGCGCTTGGATGGCAAGCCGAGTTCCAGGACTCGTAAAAATTCTGGGCTTAAATATAGACGCTGACTATAACGAGTTAGCATTAGCAGCCTGATATAGAAGCTGCTACGTCTTTCGAAAAGTTTCCTGCGCTTTTCGACAGACGTCGGTTAGCAGGATACCTTACCATAGTTTGTCTTGTGGCCATGGTAAGGGAAAATTTACACAGACTAGCTTTTTTCAATCGTGTCCATGCGAGTGGAAAAAGCGAAAATTAAAACATGGACTAAGCTTGTAGAAATCCAGGTGGCAATATCTTCGGACGCGGGTTCGAATCCCGCCGCCTCCACCATATTAATTTAGCTCATATCAATTTAGCCCCAATTAGCTACCACGAGCGAGGTTGTTAATTCAATATAGTGGTATCTATTTGACGATGTCAGAACCTTTTTGAGCAAAAATTTCTTAATCTTAGTTCCTGTCTTGTTTTGGGGTTCACCCCAAACATTATATCTCAACTATCAGTTACGATTAGATTATTTTTTATCTATTGACTTATAATACACATCATATATACTTACTTAAGGTGAATATTATGGGTTATAAGAGAATCAATATAACAATTCCTGAAGATGACTTAAGCAAAATTAATGAATTTTGCCAGAATGAAAAACTAAGTAAAAGCTTTGTCATTCGTGAAGCAACGATAAATTATATTACTCAGAAAGAAAAAGAAAGAAGACTCCAGACTAGAAGAAAAAATATTGAAAATGCTATAAGAATCCAGGATGAATTGCGTAAAAAATCGAAATTTAAAACAAACAAAACTGCTAGCGAACTTATACGTGAATTAAGAGATAAAGATAAAGTATTTAGAAATGAATGAAGAAATAAAACTAGT
>JACIXO010000120.1:4323-5014 GCA_014360385.1 Actinomycetota bacterium
AGAGAAAAGATATTAAATAATGAAATTATTGTTTTTATTCCTGAACTTTTTCTTTATGAAATTTTTAACACACTTTTACTTAATGCATTTTATACTGAAGACGAGTTAAATGAAGCATTAAACACAATTTATCTTATGGAATTTAATATAATAAATTCCCACAGAGATTTGCTTAAAAGGACTCTATCAATATCCTATAATTATAAAATAACATATTATGATTCCTTATATATTTCTACAGCTGAAGCTTATAATGCAGTATTGGTTACAGAAGATAAAAAAATTTTATCCTTGAGAGACAAGTTTAGTTTTATTAAGCCCATTGAGGAAGTATAATCTTTTATAGAAAATTTTTAATTGACAGTATCTACTAAAATAAACACCAACTTTTGAAGAAATTACTTCTTCTTTTCCAAAAAAGTATATAGGGTAAACCATTCCTTTCTTCTTGTTCTAAGTACACCAGGTAAACATTAAAAAATTCTCTATTTTTTATATTTAAGTAGGCAAAATCCTATATGATACTTTTTTTGCGATTTTCTATAACTTAAACTATAATTTGCTGAAGATTGGGTTACTTTTTAAGCATCTTTTCCGCGTTGATTAATACATTGATTAATATTAGCTTTTGAAAAATTCGTACGGATGTATAAATAGGATGTGATTAGGCAAGATTAGATAAGATGAAAAA
>JACIXO010000121.1 GCA_014360385.1 Actinomycetota bacterium
CTGAGCCCCACAATCTAAAAAGAATTATTGATATAGAACTTAAAATCCAGAAAGAAAACATTAAGTACAGAAACCTAAAGCCCATAGCAAAAAAAATACTTAAAGAATTCAACAAAAGTTTAGGTTACTTAAAAGAACAAAGAAAAGAAATCCAGCCACTTAGAAAATTAAGCGACCAAAATGTTTTAACTTATGCCTGGGGAGAAGCTAATTTTTTTGACTTTGTAAGAAATACTCCAATATATTCAATAGAGAATCTGCAACGCACTTACCAGAGACTGTATGTGCTTGTTGGAAACAAAAAATATGGTGAATATTTAAGTTATCTTGAAAGCCTTAGGCTTACTAAATTCAGGATACAGCCCCAGATTCTAAGAAGTCTTCTCCATCACAAATTAGAATATGAACCACCGCATGTGCACAGGTTTATAGATAATATGGTATAAAAGGGTATGTGCCAACATACAAAACTCCGCACAATCATATACGTAAATAATACTAAAAAATATAAATGCAAAAATATGCGAGATGACCAGTATCTCAAAAAGCGTACTTCAGACACAGTTTCAGACACAGTTTCAGACACAGTTTATATGTAATTATATTTATTTATACACGAGATTTATACACATTTATACACAATTATAAAAATTCACATAAATAACATAAAACATAATAGAGCTTACAAAAAATGAGAATTGGAATAGATATTTCAACACTTCTAAATCACGGTCATGACATAGGTGCAGGAAGATACATCTACAACCTCCTTAAAGGATTATTTGAACTAGAAACAAAAGAAAATAGCAACAATATAACTACTCAGAATAAATTTCAGAATAAATTAAATGAAGGTAACAAATCCAAAAAAGATACATTTATTCTTACAGCAAGATATACTACTGACGATTATACTCCTATTCTAACCAGTCTTATAGAAAGATATTCAGAAGCCAAAATTAAACTTAGACTTTATAGAGTAACTCCTAAAAAGCTAAATCTCTGGAATAGATTTGGCTTTCCGCCAATAGAGTTTCGTGGATTTAAAGCAGACTTACTTCATTGCCCTGATTTTCTCATACCACCTACCCTAAACAAAAATATAATTTTAACTATCCATGATCTGGCATTTATAAGATTTCCACAGTTTAACTTTGACTGGTTTATAAAAAAATATACAAAAGAAGTTAAAAAAAATGCTTTAAGAGCAAAAAAAATTATTGCAGTATCTAACTCTACAAAAAATGATATTATATCCTTTTTTGGTATTGAGCCTGGAAAAATAGAAGTAATCTATGAAGCAGTAGACGAGGTCTTTAAAAAGCTTGAACAAAATGAAATAAGAAAAGAAATACTGGGAAAATACAATATAAAAGGAAAATACATTCTATCTGTAGGGACTATTGAACCAAGAAAAAATTTCCCGACCCTTATAAAAGCTTTTAACTTAGTGAAAGAAAAAGTAAAAGAAAAAATAAAGGACCTTAAACTTGTCATAGCGGGAAGAACAGGCTGGAAAAGTGAGGCTACTTATGAAGAAAGAGAGAAAAGCCCATATAAAGAAGACATATTATTTATAGGGAGAGTTTCCGATGAAGACCTATGCCAGCTCTACAACCAGGCAGAACTTTTTGTTTATCCTTCAATATTTGAAGGTTTTGGTTTACCACCATTAGAAGCAATGAGGTGTGGGCTACCTGTCATTGCCTCAGACTGCCCTTCTCTTAAAGAGGTTGTCGGGGATGCGGGGATATTAATTTCATCCAATGATTTTGAAGCTATAAGCGAAAATGTTATTAAACTCTTACTTGATAATAATCTTAGAGAAAAACTTAAGGAAAAATCATTATCTCAGGCAAAGAAATTTAGCTGGGAGAAAACCGCCATCAAAACATTAAACACTTACAGGAATATATTACAATATATGTAAGAATTGTGCATAGCATAAATCCTTTTTTATTCGCTCTTAAGAGGATATCTTTTCTATAGTAATCTCTGAATTTAAATCTGCTATTCCCTCAGCCCTGTTGTGATGTATTACATTTATAGTAAGCATATTGTTTACCCAATCACAGTAGGTTTTGGTATCTTTATAGCCAACAGAGGGAGAAACAAAATAAGTGCCACCAATAAAAACTATCCTTTGAGAAAATATAACTTTTACTAAATCTCCCTTTTTAAAAGTACCTGACCTTATATTATTTAACCTATTATTAGTCCCATACACTATGTTACCTCTATGGTCAGTAATTCTTATTCCGAATATAGGATCTTCGACTTCTGTATTAAATAAAACATCCATTACTATATTCACTTCATCTCCATATTTGCAAAAATCTACATCCTTTCCATCTTTATCTACGAGCCGTATTCTCTTTATCTCAGCATCCCCGGAACCAAACCTGTTAACAACCTCCCCATTTATGGAAACTCTGGACAATTTATCTATTTCTTCACCGTCTATTACCTTCCTCTCTCCTTCCACCAGAGACTTAAAGATTTTCTTCCTCTCCTCTTTTTGCTGCTCAATGATTCTTTTTCTTTCCATTTCCTCTATGTAGGATCTGTATTTATTAATTACAACAATAGGATTTCCAATATCTTCTATTTTCCCATTCTTTAAAAAAGCAACCCTTTTGCATAAATCTGATATAGTTTCTAAGTCGTGTGATACAATGATAATAGTCTTACCCCTTCTCATAAAATCATATATTACCTGATAACACTTGGACTGAAATGCCTGATCACCAACAGCCAGAACTTCATCCACCAACAAAATATCAGGATTCACATTGATAGCCACAGAAAATCCAAGTCTCATATACATGCCTGAAGAATAGTTCTTCACAGGTGTATCTATGAACCTTTCAAGCTCAGAAAATCTAACTATTTCGTCAAACTTCTTATCAATTTCTCTTTTCTTCATCCCCAGTATAGCTGCATTAATATAAATATTCTCTCTACCAGTTAAATCAGCATGAAATCCTGCTCCCAGTTCAAGAAGTGCTGAAACAGACCCGTTAATGACAATTTCTCCAGAATTCGGGACAAGAATCCTGGCTATCAACTTAAGAAGGGTGCTTTTACCCGAGCCATTGGGCCCTATTATTCCGAAAGTTTCTCCTTTATAAACAGAAAACGAGACATTATCCAGAGCCAAAAACTCCTCATAGGTGACTCTTTTCCCTTTTAAAATAGCATCTTTTAAACTTGGATTTTTACCATGGTAAATCCTGAAGATTTTAGAAATAGATCTTACATCTACTGCGACAGTGCTATTTCCATCAGTATCAATATAGGTACTATTTGTATTTGTCACTATGCCATTCTGGGAGGCGAGACTTTCTTCTAACATTGTCAAACCTTTAAGTCATATTCAAATTATAAAATAAACTACCTCCAGGTTGTATTTGCTCAAAAATTCATAACTTTTTTAGTGTTCGGTGGAATATTCACCAAACACTAAAATTATATTTCCTCAGTAAATCTTGGCTCTAATTTTTTGAAAACAAAATATCCAAGAAAAAAAACAAACAAACTCACAACAACTGCCATCAAAATAACCTTAAGAGTAGGAAATTGCAACTCCTCAGGATAATTAACATAATAGAAAATATTTCTATAAAATATGGAAAAAACTGTCATTGGATTTGCCTTCATTATAAACTGGAACTTTTCAGGAACCATGCTTAATGGATAAATAACTGGAGTCCCAAAAAACCAGATCATCATAATAATACCAATCAAATGCTGGAGATCTCTGAAAAACACAGTAAGTGAAGAGACAACCAGTGTAACTCCAGAGACCAGGAAAAACTGCACTAATATTACCAAAGGTAGTATATGTAAGTAGATGTAAAATTTATAGCCCATAATACCAAGGACTATAAAAAGCGCAATTAGTTCAAAGAAAAAATTGGTAAGATTGGCAAGTACAATAGAAAGCGGGATTATTTCTCTCGGGAAATATATTTTATTTATAAGATTTCCATTCGCCACAATACTATTTGCACCATAGTTTACTGAATTGGACAGAAAGTTGAATGGGAGAAGAACACTTATAAGAAAAATAGCATAGTGTTTTATTCCTAACCTCATAACAATGGAAAATACAAAAGAATAAACCAGCATAACCAATATAGGGTTTAGGAGAGACCAAAAAAACCCCAGGGCTGAACCTCTATACTTTACTTTCAACTCCTTTCTGGTAAGACTGAAAAGAAGTTCATGGTACGAAAAAAGCTTTTTAAAATTAGAAATCATATAAACCAACTAGCTCCACCACTCATCAAATTTAGTCTACTAAGTTTATGGAAATTATTGTAGAAATATTATACTAATGAAAAGACAAGCACAAGGAATTTTACAAGTGATTTTGTTAATTTTCATTAATATTTTTCTAATATGCTCCTCTTCTTGAAAGAACTGCAGGAATAGTTTTAAGAAGTATTTTTATATCTAGACCGATTGACCAATTTTGGATATAGTATAAATCAAGCCTTGCCATTTCTTCAAAATTAAGCTCACTTCTTCCACTCACCTGCCATAGGCCAGTAATTCCCTGTTTTACACTCAGTCTTTTCTTCTGCCAATCTTCATACTGCTCTACCTCTCTTGGAAGTGGAGGCCTTGGCCCAACCAGACTTAGCTCACCTCGGAGAACATTTATTATCTGGGGAATTTCATCAATTGAAAATCTTCTTAAGAACTTTCCCACTCTAGTGACTCTTGGATCATCTCTTATCTTAAAAATTGGACCATCTGCCTCATTGTATTTAAGCAGTTCCTTCAACCGCTCTTCAGCATCCACATGCATTGTCCTAAACTTATAGATGTAAAATTCTTTAAAATCTTTCGTGTATCTTTTTTGTTTAAAAAATATAGGGCCTTTAGAATCAAGCTTAATTATAGCTCCAACTACCAGATAAATCGGTATAAATAACAAAAAAAGAAC
>JACIXO010000122.1 GCA_014360385.1 Actinomycetota bacterium
TTCAAGTACTCGAAAACCCTATCAGCAATAACTACAGACCTGTGTCTACCTCCAGTACATCCAATACCAATACCAAGATAACTTTTTCCTTCAGCAATATAATTAGGTATCAGAAAATCTAACATCTCTTCAAACAGTCTTAAGAACTGTTTGGTCTCTTCGCGGGAAAGAACAAAATCTACAACTTCACTATCCTCTCCACCCAAGTTCTTAAGTTTTTCATTGTAGAAAGGATTGGGTAAGAATCTGACATCCATGACAATGTCAACATTATCTGGCATACCATATTTATATCCGAATGAAATCACTGATATCTGTAAGAGTTTACTTTTATCAACATCCCCACCCATACGCTCAGTTATAGCAATTCTTAACTCTTTTGGATTAAGGAGAGTTGTATCGATTATAACATCAGATATCTCACGTAATTTTCTTAACTGCTCCATCTCTCTTTCTATTCCGCTATCAAGATTTCCATTTTCTACAAGAGGATGCTTTCTCCTGGTAAGGGAGAATCTCTTTATTAAAACACTTTTGGAAGCCTCGAGGAATAGAATTTTATACTCTATTTCTTTCTCCTTAAGTCTGTCCAGGATTTCATATATCTCATTGAAAAGATAACCGCTTCTTAAATCTATCGCAAGGGCTATTCTCTTTATGCTTCTACTTCTCTCTGAAAAGAAATCTATAAGGTTTAAAATGAGGCGCGAAGGAAGATTGTCTATACAATAATAACCTGCGTCCTCAAAGTATCTAAGAGCCTCAGTTTTCCCGGCACCAGATAGACCTGTAATTATAACAAGTTCCACTTTATCAATCTCACTATCTGCCTTATTATTATCCGCCTTATCACTATCTGCCTTATTATTATGTGTTTTGCTATCTTTGTTTATATCACTTTTAATGTGACTTTTAGTGTAGCTCTTTGTTTTATCTTGTATTTTATCATTCATCCTGCTTCAGCTCTCCATTTGGGTTCTATTTTTCATTTTTAAACTTTCAATCACATTATCTCATACCATTGCTATACCCTATAGATTTTACTCTTTTTTCTTTCTTTCTCCAAATATAAGATTGGACAAAATCACACTTATAATAGTTATAACCAGAGAGCCCCATATATAGCCCCAGAACCCAGACACCTCAAGGCCATCAATAAAATAATCTACAACCCATAATATACCAGCATTAATAAAAATGTTAAAAAGCCCCAGAGTCAAAATGTTTATGGGAAGCGACAAAATCTTTATCACAGGTTTTACTAAAAGATTGAAAAGACCCAGAAGTAGCCCTGCAACCAGAGCCATTCCTACCCTGTCCCAGACAGTTTCACCTAAAATGTGGATAAAGGGTAAGAAATATGAAGCTACTGATATTGAAAAGGAAAGAATGATCCAGTTTAGCAATAGTCTCGTTATCAAACCTGGCACCGTGCTTTCTATTTACATCTACTTACATCTACTTTCAAATTTACTTATGAATATTACTTATGAATACTCTCATAAATATTCACAGCATCTTTATAAGAAAGCCCTTTTACGTCTGCAAGATCTTTAATACTGGCAGAGCACAATTCCTCCATAGTCTTAAATCTTTCAAATATATATCTTTTCTTCTTCTCGCCTATCCCCTTTATTTCATCAAGGAAGGATTTAACCATATATTCTCCTCTCATCTTTCTGTGGTACTCCACAGCAAATCTATGAGCCTCGTCTCTTATTTTTACTATTATTCTAAGACTTGGGTCGTCAAGATTTAACCTTATTCCCTCCCTGTGCTTAGGGGTAAATATCACTTCTTCTTTTTTGGCAATACTTATAACTTCAATATCTGAAAATCCCTTTTCACCCAATATAGTATAAGCAGTATTAAACTGGCCCTTTCCTCCATCCACAACTATCAAATCAGGCTTTACATAGAAACTATCTTCTATATCAATCTTTGATTCTTCTAAATACTTAATCCTTCTTGCAAGAACTTCCCCTATCATTTTGCAGTCATCCTGCCCTTCCACAGTTTTTATCTTAAAATGCCTGTAGCCCTCCTTGTAAGGAGCAGCATCAACAAATACTACCATTGAACCGACAGGGAAGCTTTCTTTCAAATTAGATATATCATAACACTCTATTCTTCTTGGTACCTTTTCAAGCCCCAAAATTTCCTTTAACCTGTTTAAGTCTCTATAAGCTTTTCCATATCCCATATTTTTCTCAAATTTTCTTTTCTCCAGATACAGCCTGGAATTTCTAATAGCCATCTCCATTATTTTTTTCTTTTCGCCAATTTTAGGAACTTTTATTTCTATTTTTTTCCCTTTTTCCTGACTCAGCCAGTGTGATATTAAATCCATATCTTCTATTTCAATTGGAATGTAAATTGTAGAGGGAACATTGTTGATATCAAGATAGTATTTTCTAATAAACTCTGATAAAATTTCCTCCTCAGTTAAATGCCCTGGGTTCCTGACAGTAAAATTGTTGATAAAAAAAAGCTCTCCATCTTTATAAGTCATCAAATTTACTACCGCAAGCTCTTCTTCCTTGCTTAAGGCAATAACATCCCAGGTATTCTCCCCGCCCAGAGAAATTTTTTGCTCCTGATAAAGCCTATTTATAGCATCTATCTTCTCTTTTACTCTGGCTGCCTTTTCAAATTCCTCCTTTTTCGCATATTCCTCCATCTCTAATGTTAAGCTATCTATGATACTCTTATCCTTACCTTTCAAAAATAACTCTACATACTTTATGTTACTTTTATATTCTTCAGGGGAAACATCATTTATGCATGGAGCAGAACATAGTCCTATGTGGTAATTAAGACAGGGTGATTTTGATCCCTTACCGGGTTTGCTTTTCTTGCAATCTCTTATCTGGAAAAGCTTTCTTAAGACATCAATAGTCTTTTTAATGGATTTCACATTCGTATAGGGACCAAAATATCTGGCATCTTTAAGATTTCTGTTGCGGGTCATAAAAACCCTGGGGTATTTATCATTATAGGTTATAGCAATATAAGGATATGACTTATCATCCTTAAGCTCTATATTATATTTAGGCCTGTTTCTCTTAACCAGATTGTTTTCGAGAACCAGGGCCTCCACCTCATTGTCAGTCACTATATAATCAATAGTGTCTACTTCATCAACAAAGTAGTATACTCTCTGGATGAAAGCCCCTTTGCTCTGGAAATAACTTCGAACTCTATTTGCAATATTCTTGGCCTTCCCGATATAAATAACTTTCCCTTTAGAATCTCTAAAAATATACACTCCTGGTTTGCGAGGTAATATCTCGAGAGTTTTTTGAATCCTGTATTTCTTAGAATTTTCCTCACAATTTGATTTTTTATCCTGATTTTCTAAATTAGTGTAGCTCAAATCCACCATTTCATTCTCCACTGCCAAAACTCCTATACCCCAACTTTCTCCTTTGCCAATCTATTCAGGTACATTTTCAGAAACTTTCCTGTGTATGATATAGGGTTACTAGCCACCTCTTCAGGGGTCCCTTCAGCAATAACCTCGCCTCCCCTGTCACCGCCTTCAGGCCCAAGGTCAATAATATAATCAGCAGTTTTAATAACCTCCAGGTTGTGCTCAATGACCACTACTGTGTTTCCAGCATCCACCAACCTATTCAGTATCTTAAGAAGTTTGCTAATATCATCAAAATGTAGACCTGTTGTAGGTTCATCCAGAAGATAGAGAGTCCTGCCAGTACCTTTTCGAGAAAGTTCTGTAGAAAGTTTAACCCTCTGGGCTTCTCCTCCTGAAAGAGTAGTTGATGACTGGCCAAGTTTAATGTATCCAAGTCCAACATCGTTTAATAGCTCCAACTTATTCCTGATTTTAGGAATATTAGCAAAGAACTCCAGTGCCTCTTCCACAGTCATATTCAGAACATCATCTATATTCTTACCTTTGTATCTTATTTCAAGAGTTTCCCTGTTATATCTTTTACCTTTGCAAACCTCGCATGGAACATAAATATCAGGAAGAAAGTGCATTTCTATCATTATTTCCCCATCCCCCTTACATGCTTCACACCTTCCTCCTTTAAGGTTAAAGCTAAACCTCCCTGGCTTGTACCCTCTCATCCTGGCTTCAGGAGTTTTTGCAAAAAGTTCTCTTATATAGGAAAAAACTCCTGTATAGGTAGCAGGATTGGACCTTGGCGTTCTCCCTATTGGAGATTGGTCAATAACTATAACTTTATCAAGATTTTCATGGTAAAGAATACCATCATGGCTACCTGCTCTATAATTGGTGCCCATAAGAATATTAGAAAGAGCAGGGTAAAGAATTTCGTTTATTAGAGTGCTCTTGCCTGAACCTGATACCCCGGTTATTGTTATAAACTTACCAAGCGGAATTTTTATGTCAATGTTCTTTAAGTTATGTTCCCTTGCTCCTTTAATGACTATATACTTCCCATTTCCTTCTCTCCTTCTCTCAGGTATAGGGATAAATCGCTTTCTCGATAAGTATTTTCCTGTGATAGAAGCTTCACAATTATAGATATCTTCTAGTTTTCCTGCAAATACAATCTCTCCTCCGTGAACACCAGCACCCGGGCCAATGTCCACTATAAAATCTGCCTCTCTTATAGTCTCTTCATCATGCTCTATAACTATTATTGTGTTACCAAGGTCCCTCAATCTCTTAAGTGCATTTATTAACTTAGCGTTGTCCCTCTGATGAAGGCCTATGCTGGGTTCATCAAGTATATATAAGACACCCACAAGCCCTGAGCCTATCTGGGTAGCAAGTCTTATTCTCTGAGATTCTCCACCGGAGAGTGTGCTGGCTTGTCTACTAAGAGTAAGATAGCCAAGTCCAACATCTTTCAGGAAATTTAATCTTTCTCCAATTTCTTTTATTAACCTTTCTCCGATCATTCTTTCCTTTTCAGATATCTTAAGATTTTCAAGCCTATTGATAG
>JACIXO010000123.1 GCA_014360385.1 Actinomycetota bacterium
GCAATTGAAGGGAAAGAAGCAATTAAAGGGAATAAAACAATTGAGGGGAAGAAAGCTATCAAAGTTGAGAAGTGTATGGGTGATACAGATCAGCAAAACGAATTTGCTGGTAGGCAAAGTGGGTTTCAAAGTGGGCTTTCTGACGATGAAATTTCTAATCTTGAGAGGTTGGCTTTTATTACTGGTCTTAGTATTCCTGAAAGTATAAGGGGCCTTGCAAGAAAGAAGGTTATTCATAACCTTGTTTGTAGAAAAGAAGAGATGAAAGACCTTGTCTTAAAGATTTTAAAAGACCCTGACCAATTCAGATCATAGGCCTGTGAGTAAAGTAAAATAATCAGCTTATGAGTCTATACCACGTTTGGGTTATTATATGCCCACAGTCAAGCAATATTTAGGATCAAGAGTGTATGTAGGTAGTATGCAGTATTGAGAATATTATTATAGTATATTGTTATAGTATATAGAGATAGTATATAGAAATATTTCAGAGTTTAGAGCCACATTTAATGAAATACATAGAGTAAATAAAGTAGATGGTAAAAGAAGATGGTAAAAGAATAAGCATGGTAAATAAAGCGTAGTAAATAAAGTCGAGTAAACCGAGTAAAAAAAGTAAAGTATGGGAAATGAAATATGTAGCATGAAGTATGCAGTAGTACTAATGGACGGTGCATCCGACTACCCGATAGAGAAATTGGGTAGAAAAACTCCGCTTCAGTATGCTCAAAAGCCTTTCATTGACTTTCTTTCTGCAAGAGGAGAAATGGGTATTGTTAAAACTATACCTGATGGCTTTTCACCAGGTAGTGATATAGCCAATCTTTCAGTTATGGGATATAACCCTGAAAAATACTATTCAGGAAGGTCATCTCTTGAGGCTGTAAGCATGGGAGTTGATTTGAGTGAAGAAGATGTTACTTTCAGATGCAATCTTGTTACCCTCTCTGAGGGAGAAGGGGATTTTTTTGATAAAGTTATGGTGGATTATAGCTCTGATGAGATATCTTCAGAAGAGGCCAAAATATTAATTGATTATATTGCTAAGAGATTAGGAAAAAAGTTAAAAATTCCAGGCTTTAAATTTTATCCAGGTGTAAGCTATAGGCATGTTATAGTATGGAGAAACGGTCCCCTGGCACTTACACTTACTCCTCCTCATGATATTCAGGGCCAAAAAATTTCCCCTTACCTTCCAAGAGGTGAAGGTGAGAGTTTAATTACAGATATAATCAGGGAAAGCTATGAGCTTTTGAATAGTCATCCTCTTAATGAGAAACGAAGAAAGAAAGGACTTAAGCCCGCAAATTCAATATGGATTTGGGGTGAGGGTAGAAAACCCATGTTGGATTCATTTTATGACAAATATGGAGTTAGAGGTTCAGTGATAGCAGCAGTTGACTTGATAAAAGGTATAGGGATATGTGCAGGTCTGGACTCTGTTAGGGTAAAGGGTGTAACTGGCAATCTTAATACAAATTTTGAAGGGAAAGCCAGAAAAGCATTGGAAGAGCTTTTAAGAGGTAAAGATTTTGTATATGTCCACATTGAGGCACCTGACGAGTGCAGTCATCATGGTGATCTCGAGGGAAAGATAAAAGCGATCGAGCTTATTGATAAGAAAGTGGTAGGCATACTATGGAAAGGCTTGGAAAAAATGGTAAGAAATTACAGGATTATGATTTTACCTGACCATGCCACACCATTGAGTGTAAGAACTCATGTTTCCAATCCTGTTCCTTTCTTAATTTATGACAGTGCTTTAGACAGATGCGGTAGCGAAAGCTTAGGAAGTCCAGAAAGTAACACTGGAGCAAAAGACATAACAAATATAAAAAATATGAAAAGTGAAGTGAAAAAGAGAGTAAAAAGTAAAATAAGAGATAGTAAAGAAGAGTTTTTTGGTTGTGAGAGTGGGTTTAACGAAGTAAATGCTAGAAGAAGTGGGATTTTTATTAAAGAAGGTTACAGGTTAATGGACCATTTTTTAGGAAAAAATGAAATTAAATATTAAACATAATATAACCTATTAAAAAGAATGGTAGAAAGCTAGAATCTTGGCTTAAAATAAGAGTAAAAAAAGGAAATAGAGTAAAAAAGAGGAAAATAAGAGGAAATAGATAAACATAAAGAAATATAATAAGGAGAGGAAAAATAACAGTAAAAATAAAAAAAGTAAAAATAAAAAAAGATAGGAGGATATAAAGATATGACTGAGGAGATTAGAAAGTTTAGTACTAAAAGAAGTACAGGTAAAATAGTTGGCATTGTTATTGCATGTATATTTTTTGTTTTTCTTCTTTCAGGTGCATGTTTTGTTTTTGGGCTTATTACTGGGAGTACTGGAGGAAAAACTCCTATAGCGGCAGCGGGAGGGGAAGCTATATACGAGATTAAACTAGAAGGGGTAATTTCTGCGACTAAGTATTCAGGGCTTACCGGTGTTTCGGTAACACCTGAGGAGATAATTGAGGAGCTTAAAACTGCTGAAGAAAGCCCGAATGTTAAGGCTATTTTACTGAGAATCAACAGCCCTGGTGGCAGTGCTGCCGCTTCCCAGGAAATTTATGAAGAGATCAAGAAAGTGGAGAAACCTGTTGTTGTTTCGGTGGCCGATACTTGTGCGTCTGGTGCTTATTATTTAGCTTGCGCAGCAGATAAGATATTAGCAAATAGAGCCTCAGCTGTGGGAAGCATTGGTGTAATAATGCAGATTGTAAATTTAGAAGGTCTTTATGAAAAGCTGGGAATAAAGTATACAACAATTAAGCAGGGTAAATATAAAGATGTCGGTAGCCCTGACAGGCCTATTACTCCAGAGGAGAAAATGTTGCTGGAAGAGCAGACTAAAGAAATTTATGAACAATTCATTTCAGATGTAGCAAAGGAAAGGGGCATGGATGTAAGTAAGGTAAGAGAGCTAGCTACAGGGTGGGTCTTTATTGGTTCTGAGGCTTTAGAAAAAGGCCTTATTGACCAAATTGGAAACTACAGTGATGCGGTAAAGGTAGCGGCTGAGCTTGGAGGGATAAAAGGAAAGCCCGAAGTAGTAAGAAAGAAAGCTCCAACTATCTGGGACATGATACTGAGTTACTACCTTGGTGTAATTCAGGATAAGATTGGAAAACTTATAGGAATTAATATATGGATGGATGATAGTTTTTCCAATACTCCTGTTTTTGAGTATTAACAGGTAATTAGTACTAAATAAAAAAAATTTGTGATAGTTATTTGCAATTTATGTGGTTTTGGTTTAAAAGAAGAGGTTGCTGAGTTTGGAGAGAAGATAGTAGGAGAACATTGCACTTCTTAGTTAATTGAATAGCAAAGTATTGAAAGTGTTGGATAGGAAAGGCTTTTTAATAAGTGTTTCGTCTATTGGTTCTCTATAATCCTCTGTTAGCCTTTTAGCCTTTATTAGAACTCTGTAAGAATAATCTTTACTTCTAAAATTTGAGTAACAGATGGTTTCTGAGATTAACGAATTTTTTATTTAAGGTAATTATAAAAGATTTGCCACCATAACAAAATGGTGAAATGGATATAAAAAGCTTTTAAGAATATGATAGATACTTAAAATTAAGGCAAAAATCTATCTTTAAAAAACTCTGCAAGGAAAATAAAAAAGTATGAACCCATAAGTTGGACATATTCTTTAGACAATTTATGATAGAAAGAACAGGAGAAATAAGAGAAAGAAAAAAAGATTTGGGTAATAAAAGAAGAAAATATTCAAAATAATTTAAAATAGAGATGGTAGAAAGTGCACTAAAAGGCCGTAGCCACCCAGAGTTAGCCAAAGAAAATGATATATACTCTGGTGTTATAACAAGATGGAAAAGGCAGTATCTGGATGGTAAATTTCATGGAACATCAGCAAGTGATACCGAGCTTCGTAAGCTAAAGCTAAAGATATGTGAGCTTTAAGCAGATTGTTGGAAAGCTAACCATAGAAAACTACATTTTAAAAAGAGAAAGAATTCATAGCAGCCAGGAGAAAAGAGAATTTATCAATAATAACTGGTCCAAATTCTCTTAAATCAAGGAGGGATGTATGCTAATGAATATTCCAAGATCAACTTACTACTACAAATCAAAGGGTAAGAGGCAAAAACAAATATTGGATAAAGAACTAGCTTTATGCCATTGAAAAAATTTCCTACCAGTCTTCCTACCATAGATACAGAAGAATAACAGCTGCTCTTAAAAGGGAGGGAATAGTAGTAGACCGTAAAAAGGTATTAAAAATGATGTGAGAAATGGGTATACAGTGCAGGAAAAGATGCAAATCTGCTGTTACCAACAACTCAAAACATAGCCTTAAAGTTTATCCCAATCTTGCAAAAGATCTTGTCACTGAAAGAAAAGATAAGCTCTGTTATGCTGGTATAACATACATAAGAATACTAACCGGCTTTGTATATTTTGCAGCATTAATTGATGCTTTTCTAAAAAAATAATTGGATATGCTCTGGGAAGAACTCTAGATACTAAACTTCTACTGGAAGTATTGAATATGATCATAGGAAGTAGAAATTCTGATGATCTTATCCACCACTCTGATAAAGGAATTCAGTACTGCTTCCATGATTATACAAACCTTATTAAAAGTCATAACATTAAAATCAGTATGGGAGCAAAAAGGTCTCCATATGATAATGCCATAATAGAATCATTCTTTTGAACACTAAAAGTTGAAGAAGTTTATCTGTGGGAATATGAAATATATAATGACGTAATAGAAAGAATCCCCAATTTTATAGAGGATGTGTACAATAGTAAAAGACTACATTCTTCTCTGGGATGCATCCCTCCAGAAGAATTTAAGCATATATTTATTGAAAAAATCCTGTAAAGTTTATTCTGAGCTAAGGCAGGTGGGTTTTTAAATTTTGGGGTTCATATCAGAAGTAACTCTGGTAGAGCTAATAA
>JACIXO010000124.1 GCA_014360385.1 Actinomycetota bacterium
AAATTCTTCTTAATGAGTTGAATAAGTATGCTGAGACTCTACATAGAGTTATGGATCTTGGAATAGTGGTAGAACTAAATATTCTAGGGAATCTTGTAAATGAAGAATCAAGGGAACAACTTGAGGAAGAGTTAGAGGCAATATTAGAGTTAGGCTTAAATTTTGCAACTACAAAAATTGTAAAAATACTAGAAAAGTGATGAGCATGATCAAATTTAGACGAAAGCACAAGTTTGAAGAAATGCCGATAGTAAAGACAGCAGAGAGCTGGAAAGCTACTCCTCCCCTTCCGGTAATGTTTTAGAGGCTGGGGGTGATGAAGACATGAATATGAGAAAGCAAAAAAATCTTCTTGAATACTTACTAGAGAAGGAAAGGGTAATAGTCCCCTCTGCTATTTTTAAAATAGAAATAGTCCAAGAACTAGAGAGAAGACTTTCGACTGGAAGACCTTATCTCTTATATCAGTTTTATAATGAGCTTGCAGAGGAACTTAAGAATTCTATTGATATTAAAAAGCTAAAAAGCATGTTTGAGTTTTCAAGAACTTTTAAGGAAGAACATGGCAACATGCTCACAGAAAATGATAAGAGAATAATCTATTTTCTTGTGAATAATTCTGATATGCGAGCGGGGGATTTCATGGAAATGCTTGGACCACTATATTACATCTTAAGCATAACGAGAGACCTTAAAAATGAACGGATAAATTCAAAATCTTTAAAAATGTTTATTTTGACCTCTGCATACGTTCAAATATACGAGCTTCTACTCTATCAGTTGGATCGTAGAATATACAATTATTTAAAAAGGTTAGAAGAACTGAGAAAAGATAAAATTTTTAAAGATTTTATGAAGCTTAAAAGAACACATTTGCAGCATGCGCAAGCATGGCAAATAAACAAGGTCTTGAGTAAACTTCTTGGTATCAATGAAAAAAATGATTCAATAATTGGAGCAGGCGTGCCTAAAATAATCAGAAATAGTGTTTCACATGCCACTCTTTTCTATGATCCGGGGGAAGACATGATCTTTGTAGGTAGCAAGAAATTCTCTGTAAACCAATTTCTAGAGGAATACTACAGGTTAATAGCATTTTGTTTAGAATGGCTTGACGTTTCAGCTAATATTGAACCAGGTGATGACCCTTTCGACCAAATAATCGTTCAATTGAGTAAAAGTTTTCGAGAAATTGCTAAGGTATTTTTAAGAATAGAAAGAAGTGAGTATAAGAAAATCTTTGGAGCCATGGTAATACAATGGAAGAAGGAAATAGAAGATAAATAATCCATATACTTACGAAAAGTCCTAATATAATAGTTTTTAAGTAAGGTGGAAGTATCACGAAATTATATGCCTCTAGTATGAATAAACTCATGAACTACTCCAAGAGTTTCTTGCCTATAAGCACTCTAATATGACTCCACGTCACTAATGTTTTTCACTTTCCCTATATGAAAAATTTAAATATATAAAAATGGAATACATTTCCTGGTGTAGACAATGGTAATCCACAGAGCTACTGAGAATACAATAACCTCTTGCCTCAAGGAAGAACTTGAAAAAAGAGGGATTAAAGCTGAACCTTTTGCAAGTATAACCACGCCTGTGGGAAGAAGAGAAGTGGATCTATTATGCTCCAACGGAGGATATTATGTAATTGAAGCAAAGTTTACTGAAAGAGAGTTAATCAGAGCAATAGCAAAGATCCAAAATGATTATTTGAAGTTTCACAAACTTCTTAATATTAAAGGAGGATTTTCTATTATATATCCTGAAAAACTTACAGAACCAATGGAGATTGGAACTTTAGAGAGTATTATCCACAAATTAAAGTTCAAGATTGTATTAATCTTCCCACCAGAGGATAATAGACCATTTACTGTTGAAGAAGGTACTTTGGACAAAATAGCTGATATCATAACTACACATGTATTAAACCCACCCCAATACATAGAACCAAGCATTGAGTATATGATAAGATCCCTCAGAGAAGCCGCACTAGCTCTTACTAATGGTATGAAGGAGTTAAGTGGTTCACAACTTGAAGGCATATTTGGGGGAAAGAACGTTTTTAAGAACATCTTACAATATGAAGAAACAGAATACCCTATTGAAGACTTGAGAGTAGCTGCAGCGTATTTGGTTGTAAATCAACTGTTATTCTATCATGTACTGGCTAGAACTAAACCGGATGTATTTCCTGAAATTGACACTAACCAGATTAGCACCCCAATTGATCTAAAGAGATATTTCGAAAAAGCCATGCAATTTGATTATAAGACAATATTTTCTTACGACGTAGTATCAGTAATTCCCCCGAAATTTAAAAATCTCCTCGTAGAGATCGTTAACTTGATCAACGCTCTCTCACCTGAGAAAATAAAAGGTGACCTCCTAGGAACTATATTCCACGACTTAGTTCCCTTTGAGATTAGAAAATCTGTAGCGGCATTTTATACAAATATCTTGGCAGCAGAGTTACTGGCGCATTTAGCTATTGACTCGTACAAGGATACTATTGCTGACTTTGCTTGTGGAAGTGGGGGTTTATTAGTTGCTGCATATAAACGAAAAAAAGAGCTATTAGAAAAAGAGCGAGAATTTACCGAAAATGATCACAAAAAATTTGTCGAAGAGGATATTCTTGGAGTTGATGTAATGCCATTTGCAGCGAATATTGCAGCATGTCACTTAGCATTACAGTCTCCTGAATATTTCACAAATAAGGTCCAAATTGCCGTTTGGGATGCTACAGAGTTAAGGCCTAGTCAACAAATACCCCCTGTGGCTGGAATAAGAATGATTTCAGGACAAAAATCACTCGATGAGTTTATTAAAATCAAATCTAGCAAAAAAGAAGATATTAAAGGTGTTGTAGCCTTAAACCACAACCAACCCGAAAAAATAGAATTAAAGCAATATGATGTTGTGATAATGAACCCACCATTTACAAGACATGAACGGATTCCAGAAGATTACAAAGAGGTACTATCTGAACGATTTAAGGAGTACAACAATTATCTTCACGGCCAACTTAGTTATCATGGGTATTTTATCCTACTAGCAGATAGGTTTCTAAAAGAAAATGGAAGGATGGCACTTGTAATACCAGCAACTGTTTTGAGGGTTAGATCTTTTCACGGTATTAGAGAACTTTTAGCTGAGAAGTACCACATAGAATATATTGTAACAACTCATTGCAGATCTGCATTTTCCGAAAGCACAAGATTTAGAGAAATATTACTAGTTGCGAGAAAAGCAGCGCCAAGAAGAGACAGTCTCACAAAAATTGTCACGTTAAAGAAGCTTCCACAGACTCTCCAAGAGGTAAAAGCAATATCTGAGCAAATAAAAACACTCTCTAATAACTATGAAGATGAAAAACTCATGCTAGAAATTATAGATTCTTCTGAATTGAGGAGTAACGTAGAAAATTGGTTTCAACATATTTCATTCTCTACAGAAGACATCATAGAAAGTCTATTTGAGCTATTTTCCTCTAATAATTTCGTGGCACTAGGAGATGTACTCGAAGAGCATAAAATCATAAGAGGGATAGAAACAAAAGATAGTATTCGAGTTCAACTTCTGACAATTTCTAGAAATGAACAACGAGCACTCAAGAGGGATGATGAATGGATTGTAGAAAACATTGAATCACACTCTATCGTAGCTAGAAATCGACATACGCAAGTTAGAGTGGAAATCCCACTTTCATCACTTAAGCCTGCGCTTAGAAGAATCTCAAACATACATAAAATTGATATAACTAGCGAGCTTGATTTCGTAATAGTAAGGTCGTTTCCAGAAGAACAAATATACCTCGAAAACAGCCTACACCCCACTAGAGTTGACTGGGTAGCATGGAAAAAATACGTGGATAACAGGTTAGGAAAGCTCTCTATTGCTAGACGATTCGATATTTCTGCACCTGGCACCTGCCTCCTAGCATTTTACTCTGAAATCCCTTATGCGCCTCCTGGAGTTGCTTGGACTATTTTAACGTCCAGTGATGAACTAGCAAAATTACTTTGCTTATGGTTTAATAGTACTCTTAGCATCCTTCAATTTTTACGGAACAGAAAAGAAACAAGAGGAGCATTCATGCAAGTAGACAAGTATATTCTAACAGATTTGAAAATACCTGATTTCGATACCCTAGGCGAGGAGAACAAACAACGATTGTTAGATCTTTTTGAACAAATCAAGGACGTCGAATTTCCTAGTATCTTAGAACAACTTAAGATGAAATTCCCATCGAGAGTTCTAATTGACAAGGCTTGGCTTCAGGCATTGGGTCATGATAATGAGGAGACAGAAGAAATAATAAATGAACTATATAACCTACTAGTCCAAGAAATCGATACTTTAAAAGAGCTTATGCAAGAACAGAGATAAAAGCATGCTATTCCAGTTGTTTGAAATCTCTTGAGAGGAAGCCCTTCTCTAAACTCTGGAAGAACAAGAGCCCCCAATAAGTGAGAGAGGGGTAAAATAACTTCAGAAAATGTTAAATTAACTTATTCCACGTTAATCCAGTAACTATTTTCTCTATTATTATTATCCCCTAATACATTAAACACATTCTGGCCACTTTCAATAGCTTGACAAAGCCGATTGATATTTTTTCCTTTTTAAACAAATAATTTGTATTTTAACCGTATCACGACCTTCGTATTACTCCCTTTCCCCCCTTCACCATTAATTTCACCCTAGCTTCACCCTTTTGTGACCCCTTCATGACCTTATTATGACCCTCCATAATTTTCACCCTACTTTGACCATAAATTAGTTCTTTTTTGCACTTAATTTCACCTTTTCATAACCTTTGATCTGGGAGGTATAACTTCTCTCAACCCTTCCCTCACCCTTATTTCTCCCTGGCATCACCCTTCACCAGTAATTTCAC
>JACIXO010000125.1 GCA_014360385.1 Actinomycetota bacterium
CCTTCTTCTATAATTCTTGCATTTTCAATTAAAAAATCAATAAGTTTTCTTCTTCTAATAGAAGATACAAAATCCTGGACTTGCTCGCTATCTTCAAAAAGCTCCTTGACCCTTGCTTTTTCTTCATCACTCTTCAAACTACTAAAGACTATTTCTTTTTCTTTCTCTATTTCCTCCTCTGTAGGTTCTATATTCTCTCTTTCCCTCTCCTCAAGTGCTGTAATTATAAGATACTCCTTTATATCCCTCAAGGCATCTTCCTTTATTCTTTCTTCAAGTTCACCCTCTGACATGCCAATAGCCTTTAGATAATTTTCTCTGGTTACATTTCTCTCTTGAATAGCTTCCTCCATTTCCCTTTTTATCTGCTTTACTCTATTTTCCACCATAACAGGAGGAATATCCAGCTTGGTGTTTTCAACAAGATAATTAAGTATTTGAGTTGCTATAAAATTTCTTCTAAATCTCTCCTTGTATTTAACCAGAGTATCTTTGATATAGTTCCTGAACTCATTAACATCTTTATAGTCCCCAAGATTCTCTATAAATTCCTGGTTTAGCTCGGGTATCACCTTTCTTTTTATTTCTTTAACCAAAATCCTGTATTCTGCTTCCTTGCCTGCAAGACTTTCGTTTTCAAAATCAGAAGGTAATTTAAAAGTTACCCTTTTCTCTCCACCCCTTTTCATGCCTAAAAGCGAGTTCTCTAACTCACTTAACAACACACCAGAACCTACTTCAAGTACATAATCTTGTACACTACCTCCTTCGAATTCCTTTCCTTCCACTCTACCATCAAAATCCATTACAACGTAATCACCCTTCTCAACTCCCTTATCTTCATCAACCGGTTCTAGCATTGCATACCTTGCCCTTATGGTATCGATATACCTATTTAATTCATCCTCAGTTACCTCAGTTGATATAGACTTGACTTCAATTCCCTTATATTCTGGCAGTTCTGGCTCAGGCTCTACATCAACAGTTATCTCAAACGCTAATGGTAAATTCTCATCCAGCTGGGTGATGCTTATCTTCGGGTAATCAATGGGCTTTAAACTGGCATCTGTTATTATTTTAGGGTAAAGCTCAGATATAGAGATGCTGGCAGCCTCATTCAAAACATACTCTTTACCAAAATTGATATCTATAATCTGATATGGAACCTTACCTTTTCTGAAACCAGGAATTCTAGCACTCCGGGATATATTCTTATAGGCTTTATCCAGAGATTTCCGAAAATAACTATTTGAAATCTCTAAATCCAGCTTTACCTTGTTTTCATCTATTTTTTCAAGACTTTTTAATTTATAGCTCAATGCACCCTCACCCTTCTAAAAAGTTTTTAAGATTTCGCACTTACTAGCTTACCCTTATCCGGTTAACAAGTCTCTAATTATAATAGC
The DNA here is from genome assembly GCA_014360385.1 of Actinomycetota bacterium. Lineage (GTDB taxonomy): Bacteria > Actinomycetota > Humimicrobiia > Humimicrobiales > Humimicrobiaceae > JACIXO01. Next base: position 1,407 of record JACIXO010000125.1, read on the forward strand.
AAAAGAAAGAAAATACAATTAGAATTGCATTACATTACTGATGTAACTCCATGGGGGATACCGAAATCTACAAAAATCTAAATAAGCAGGTTTTAAGCTTGAAAAAATGGTGCGAGAGAGGGGACTTGAACCCCTATGGGTGCTACCCCACTAGATCCTAAGTCTAGCGCGTCTGCCAGTTCCGCCACTCTCGCAAGGAAAGCATTTATAAAATCTAAAAGCTATCCACAACCCTTCCAGAGACACCAGCAAAGACACTAAAAAAGCTAAATAGTAACACCACAAGATGGTGGGTCGTGCAGGGATCGAACCTGCGGCCCCCTGATTAAGAGTCAGGTGCTCTGCCAGCTGAGCTAACGACCCGTTCCACTCTACAAAATAAAATTAAATAAAATCGAAGCTTAAAAATCTGGCACGCCTGGAGGGATTCGAACCCCCGACCCACGGATTCGAAGTCCGCGGCTCTATCCAACTGAGCTACAGGCGCTAGAAGATATCTAAGCGATCTAAACGATTAATATCAATACGACACAAAGGTAAATCCAATAAATAAAATGCTAAATAAAACACAATAAATAAAAAATTGGGGTGAGAAACGGGATTCGAACCCGCGGCCTCAGGAGCCACAATCCTGCGCTCTATCCAACTGAGCTATTCTCACCACAACTGCTCTTAAAATCTGGCGCGCTTGGAGGGATTCGAACCCCCGACCCACGGATTAGAAGTCCGTTGCTCTATCCAACTGAGCTACAAGCGCTAAAAACTTTAAAATTTAAACTTAAACTCTAAAACTTAAAATTTAGACCCTAAACTTTAAGTTTTACAATTTAAACTTTAAAATTGGAGCGGGAAACGGGATTCGAACCCGCGGCCTACAGCTTGGAAGGCTGTCGCTCTAGCCAACTGAGCTATTCCCGCCTGACTTCCATTACTTCCAGTCTTTCTGGTCGGGGTGAGAGGATTTGAACCTCCGACCCCCTGCTCCCAAAGCAGGTGCGCTAAACCAAGCTGCGCCACACCCCGAAAAGAACTCCTTCTTACCTTTTAGCAAACAAGTATAATATCACATATTCAAAATTTTTCAACAAACTCACGAAGTGCCTTGAGTGCCTTTCCCCTGTGGCTTATTTTATTCTTCTCCTCAAGATCAAGCTCAGCCATCGTCTTTGTATATCCTTCTGGAATAAAAACCGGATCATAGCCAAAGCCACCGCTACCAGCTTCTCTTTCACTTATAAATCCACCACAAACTCCAATAGTTTCAAATATCGGACCTGACTTCGGGTCCCATAAGACCATACTGCACACAAATCTTGCTTTTCTTTTTTTGGGATCTTTGACATCTTTTAGCTGGTTCAATAATTTTTGCCTGTTTCGCCTGTCTATCTCTTCGCTTTTATTGTCAGCCCCGTAACCAGTCCTCACTTCACTACTCTCTATTCCAGGCATTTCATTGTTAACTTTATTGCTAGCTCGGTTTTTACAAAGATCTAAATCCTCCTCTGCATACCTGGAAGACATCACCCCTGGTTTTCCGCCAAGATACTCTACCTCAAGCCCGGAATCATCAGCAAGGGTTAGCTTTCCCGTATATTCTGCTATGGCTTTCGCCTTAAGTTCAGCATTTTCTATAAAACTTTTCCCATCTTCACAAACTTCAGGGAAACTTTCGAACTCTTCAAAGGTAAGCCACCTTACTTTTGGAAGTTTGCTGAAGTAAGATTTTATCTCTCTAATCTTCCCCTTATTTTTTGAGGCAATTACAATTTCCATTCTTGAAAACATTAACCTCAAATGCCCAGAATTTTTCTCTGAAAATCGATTATTCTCTGAATTGCTTTTGCTGATATGTCTAACATCTGGTTAAATTCCTCCCTGCCAAAAGGTTTTTCCTCGGCAGTGGCCTGGATCTCGATCAGCTCTCCTCTAGAATTCATAACTACATTCATATCAACCTGGGCTCTGAAATCTTCCTGGAAACATAAGTCCACCATGATCTGATTGTCTACTATTCCCACACTTATAGCCCCCAGAAAATCTGTTATGGGCATTTCTTCTATAACCTTATCATTTACCATACTTTGAAAACAATCGTACATGGCTATAAAGCCACCAGTTATGGAAGCTGTCCTGGTCCCCCCATCAGCTTCTATAACATCACAATCTATCCAGAGAGTCCTCTCGCCAAGCTTCTTTAAATCAACCACAGCTCTGAGAGACCTTCCAATAAGCCTCTGTATTTCATGAGTTCTACCATTGATTCTTCCCATTACCTGTGGTCTTATTATTCTCTGCGGAGTTGACCTGGGAATCATATCATACTCTGCAGTTATCCAGCCACATCCCTTTCCTTTTAGAAATGGCGGAACTTTATCCTCAACTGTAGCTGTACACACGATCCTGGTATTGCCCATTTCTATAAAGACAGAACCCTTTGCGTGGGATATGTAGTTTCTGGTTAATTTTATTTCACGAACCTCATCATTTTTCCTTCCATCCACCCTGGTAGTTGTCATTTACTAACCACCTTTCCAGATAAGACCTTGGTTATTTGATTATTCGATTCTTCAGATTTCAGGCACAGATCTCAGAGGCGCAGATCTCAGATAATCTCAGATATCTAGAGAAATCTTATTTACCTTCCCAATTTCCTCACCAAGAAACATCTTCCCCACTTCCAAAAATTTACTACAACGTGCGGTTTCATAGAAAATTCTCTGAGGCCTGGTGTTGGAAGCATTAACAAGGCCTTTCTCTTCTAAAATCCTTTTTACATCTTTGGCAGTTTCAACTGCTGAACTTATAACCTTTATTCTCCCACCACTATAAGACAGGATTTGTTTTTCAACCAGCGGGAAATGAGTACATCCTAATATCAAAACATCAATATTCTTCTCAAGTAGAGGGTCGATATAAGTTCTTATTATTTTCTGGAGTTCTTCTCCCTCCAAAATCCCTTTTTCTATATACTCTACAAGTAAAGGAGCCGGGACGGAATACAACTTAATGGAAGGATCTATTTTTGCTATCTCCCTGTCATAAGCCCCACTTTTTACAGTCCCTTCAGTAGCAATTACCCCTACGATCCTATTTTTTGTCGTATAAGCAGCTGTTCTCGCACCAGGCTCTACAACCCCTATAATTGGAATATCGAACTCTTTCTTCAAATCGTCAAGAGCAGCTGCAGTGGAAGTATTACAGGCAACTACAATTAGTTTGACATCCTTTTCACACAAAAAGGAAGTTATTTTAAATACGAATCTTCTTACCTCATCCAGATCACGTGGACCATAAGGAACTCTTGCGGTATCTCCAAAGTAAAGGATATTTTCATGGGGAACCACTTTTAAAATTTCTTTCAAAACTGTTAAGCCACCAACACCTGAATCAAAAACCCCTATGGGCTTTTCATTATTTTCCTTGCTGCTATTCACCACTCCTCTTTCTAATTCACTTTGTTAAACTGTATTTTATATTTTCAAACTTTATTTAA
>JACIXO010000126.1 GCA_014360385.1 Actinomycetota bacterium
ATGAAGACAGGGGAAATTGTTATAATGTTTTCATCTAAACCTTCTTCTTTGAAGAATTTTAGGACAAGTTCTTTATCGTTCTTCATCAAGTCATAGCCCTGCTTTAAATCTCCCACAGGGACGTTTCTTGAGAAGCTTGCACTCCACTTGACTATATCTGATGTTACTTTTTGTCTTACCGAGCCTGTTACAGTAAGAGTTGCATCTGCTGAAGTTCTTACTTTGTAAAATGTATAGGAACCAATTGTTGCACTTATAATAAGACAAATTCCTAAGATAGCTGCGAAAATAAGAAGGTTGACCGAATCCTTTTTATTCATGTCCATAAATCTTCCTTTTCCACTTATTAGCATAAAACAAAATTATTATAGCGTAATACCAGTTTAAAGTACAAATATAATTTTTATAAAATTCTGAAAGCATCTCTTTTTCTGTGATGAAAAACAAATTATTGGATCAGGCTGGGGCAAAAATTCTAATTAACAAAATTAGTATACACAGGAAAGTCTTCGGCCAGTTTTCTTACCCTGTTACCTACTTCTTTCAGTTTGGTCGGATTATCCCTGTTTTTCAGGGTGTAGGAAATCATGCTTCCGATTTCATACATTTCCTCTTTCCCCATTCCTTGTGTAGTAACTGCAGGTGTTCCTATGCGTATTCCGCTTGTAATGTTTGGATTTAATTTATCAAAGGGAATTACGTTCTTATTCAATATTATCCCTACCGATGAAAGAGCTTCTTCGGCTTCCTTTCCTGTCATATTCATGTTCGTGAGGTCTATCAAAAATAGGTGATTATCAGTTCCTCCTGACACAATCCTGAAGCCCTCATCTTTGAGGTAAGAGCAAAGGGCTTGGGAATTTTCTATTATTCTTTTACTGTATTCGATGAAAGAATCTTTCATGGCTTCCCTGAATGCTACAGCTTTGGCGGCGATTACATGCATGAGAGGGCCACCCTGGGTTCCAGGGAAGACTGCTCTATCTATTATCTCTTGGTATTCTGAGTCGGATAAAATTAAGCCACCTCTTGGGCCTCTTAAGGTTTTGTGAGTGGTACCGGTTGTAAAATGAGCATGTCCGATAGAAGTTGGGTGGCATTTACCTGCTATTAGACCGGCAATGTGTGCTATATCTGCCATAAGATATGCTCCAACCTCGTCAGCTATTTCTCTAAATTTCTTGAAATCTATAATTCGGGAGTAAGAACTTGCTCCTGTGATTATTAAACGAGGCTTAACTTTCATAGCAATTTTTCTCACATCCTCGTAGTCAATCACCTCTGTACGGGGATCAACACCATATGTGTAAATCTGGAAATACTTTCCAGAAATATTCTGAAAGTGCCCATGACTTAGATGTCCACCATCTCTTAGGTTCATGCTAAGTATTTTGTCACCTGGTTTCAGGAGAGCCACAAAAATAGCAGTATTTGCCTGGACACCACTGTGGGGTTGGACATTACTGTAGGTGCAACCGAATAGCTTTTTAGCTCTTTCTCTTGCCAGCTCTTCAATCTCATCCATATATTCGCATCCAGCATAGTATCTGTTTTTTGGATATCCTTCAGCGTATTTATTTGTCAGAACAGAACCCATTGTTCTTATTACTTCCTGAGAGGTGAAATTCTCAGAAGCTATAAGAATAATCTGGCTTCTTTGTCTTTCTAATTCCTTCTGAATAATGTTTTTAACCTCAATATCAATGTCTGTAACCAGAGTATGATTATGATGATTATGCTTGCTTTTGGTTTTTGCTTCCACAGATTTTGTTCCTTTCTTCTATCATTTTAATCTTGTTTACTCTTCTTATATGCCGCTCTTCTTTACTGGCAGGTGTTGTCAGGAAAGTTTTTGTTATTTTGATGCATTCATCCATTGGGATAAGCCTTGCTCCCAAACACAGCACATTTGCGTTGTTGTGCTCCCTCGCCAGAGTAGCGGCCCTGGGATTCCAGCACAATGCAGCTCTAACCCCTTTTATTTTGTTTGCTGCAATACTCATGCCTATTCCTGTCCCACATATAAGTATACCCATATCTACTTCTCCTGAAGATACCATTTGACCTACCTTTTCTGCAAAATCAGGGTAGTCTGTGCTTTCTCTACCGTTACTCCCCACATCTACAGGTAGGTAACCCAATGACTCTATTACTTTAACCAGCTCTAATTTGTATTCATATCCTCCGTGGTCATTACCTATGGCTATTCTTTGTTTTGTCATCTCACTCAAGGCTATTTATTGGGCTTATTTTCTTAAATTCTTTTATTGATTATTTTACTTTTTTTATTATTTTTTATTTTGGCTTTCTTATTCCTTTAAATTAATTCAACAGGATTGTTAGGTTCTCACAGATAAACAAAATTAGCACTTCTATATCTTTTTAAGATTGCCTATTTTACTTATCTGACTTCTACATCCACCAATTTATTTGATGATTTGATGACATATAGATTGCCTATTTTACTTATTTGCTTTCTACCTTATTCGCTTTCTATGAACAGATAATCAAAAATTGTCAGAATTTTCTCTTTGATTGTCTGGGCTACCTTATAATACTCATTAATTGGTTTTCCAAAGGGATCCTCAATGTCCAGGTTTGTAGCTGTTAATAAGATTTCCCTATTTATGTTTTTTAATCTGAAGATTTTATCCTTTATAGCGTCTATCATATAAGATTCATCTATTATTTTCTCATGTCGCTCGTATTTCAAATTTCCGCTCGGTAAGTCTGGTCGTACATACCCTATTCTTCTTATTCTTTGGGGTAAATTACACTTATCCAGCTCATCCATAAATATATATTCACCTTTGTTTATAAAACTTCTCCTATAAATTTTTTCAGTCTGGAAATATAATACAATATTTGATAGCTCAACTAGCGTGAATATTTTGTTAGTGTCGAAATGGTCAAAGTTTCTAATAATTTCATTTTTATGTGAAATGGACATTACCAGTATTAAGTCAGAATTTCTCACGAGTGGTGCATCTATCGGGGTGGGGGTGGACTTTAAGTTGGGTATTTCTAATAATTCTAATGTTCTATAAGAATTCCTTGTAATTTTACCCAGTGTAACCGAGGTGCCAGCGCTACTTATTGAAACTCTGTCTTTAAGGCAGGATACCTTTTTATAGTAAACAGTTTTTAGAAGATGAGTAGCAATAGCCTCTGCCATGTAGCTTCTACATGTGTTTCCGCTACAAACAAATCCAATGTTTATATAATGATCCTTTTCTATTTTTCTCGTATAGTTGTAATCTTCAATCATCACTTATCACTTAGATGAATCATCACTTGGATATCACTTAAGATTATACTTAGGTTAAATTTTTTTTGTTGCCTTTAAATAGTCCAAAACTTCATTATATTTTACTTCTCCTTCACGAATAAGGGAAGGGATTTTTTGAGTCGTGTCAAGGATGGTAGATGCTATTCCTGAAAGAGGTCTTGAATAACTTACTATTAAATCCACTTCCTGCCTTATCTCCTGGGGAATCTCTTCTACGAGTTTGGGGGATATATTTTGACCTGATATATTAGCACTTGTAGATATAATGGGACCACAGATGTCAATAATACTCTGTAAGAGCTTTAGTTCTGCTCTTCGTATAGCTATTTTGTTACTTCCACTGGTTATAAATAAGTCGAGGGATTTACTTTTTTCAAAGATCAAGGTAAGAGGAAGTGGATTCAGGCGATTCCAGTAAATTTCTATTAGAGCTATAGCAGATTTAGATTTTTTATCTATCAATCCATCTAAATCTGAAAGTTTTGATATCAGAATTATAAAGGGGAGATTTTTTTGTCTTTTTTTGATTTCATATATTTTCTGGAGTGCTATTTTATTATTGTAAATACAGCTTATTCCATATACTGTCCCGGTTGGAAGGATGGCTATTTTTCCTTGCCTGATATAGCTGGAAATCTCTTCAATTGTTGTTGTATCTACTTTATCTAAATCTTCGACTTCTATAGTCTTCATGATTAACGAAAAGTCACCTCTGGATATTCTTTTTTAAGTCTCAACTTCTATAGTTTTCATTTTACCTGGCAATGAAATACTCTAAATATTTTTTGTTATAATTACCCCACTGTTATGAACTTCACATACCCCACAGTCTTGACTATCACAGTTACTATTGATGCAGCTATGAGTATCCCAAGAAAAATGTCTAGAAGAGCTTTTTTCTGAGGGATTCCAAAAACAAAAGCTATGATTGCTCCAGTCCAGGCGCCTGTAACAGGTAGTGGTATACCTACAAAAGTTGCAAGCGCAAAACCTGAATATTTTTCAAACTTTTTATAGTATTTTCTTCTGGTTCTGTTGAATAGCCAGGTGAAGAATCTGTCCATCAGTTTGGATTTTTTCATTAGGAATTTTGAAATTGGCTCAAGGGCATAGACTATTACTATTGCAGGAATTATATTCCCAATTATTGAAAGTATAAGTGTGCTGTAGATATCTAGTTTCAGAGCACCCAGCCCAAGAGGTATAGATGCACGCAGTTCTCCAACTGGTGTCATTGCAGTAAAAAAGACTGCAAAGTACCTGCTAATGTTTTCAGTAAGATTCTCAAAAACCATGATTTAAGCCACTCCTTTCTATCGTGATAATTCTACTGTAATTGTCTTTAATAGTAAACTTGAGTTATTAGAGTTACACTTAAATACTTAAGCTTTCTCACCTGGGCTCAGCACGGAGCTAGCATCAGCTTGGAAATTATATGGATTACAGTGTGCTTTTAGCTATGCTGTTTTTGAGTTATAATCTCCGATAGGAAGACAATGGTATTTATAATGTCTTAGAATTTATAATAACTTTAAGTCGAAGAATTTAAGTTCTTAAATTTATACCTTAAAATGAGATTAGGGTTGGTGAGGAATGCCCAAGCCCAGAA
>JACIXO010000127.1 GCA_014360385.1 Actinomycetota bacterium
CATCAAAAAGACACCTATATAAATTTAAAAGCAATTAAAATTACACCCTAAGGCTTCCTCGGCTCACCATTACCATAAGATTAAAAAGTCATTGTGGAGAAGATAGATAAAACCATGTAAGATATTAGATCCCTCGTTTGTAAATAGGTTTATTCTATAAGTTTTATCTTTAAGCCTCTTATCTCTAAATTCACAATATCAAACTCCATTTAAACTTAAAACCAAAATTCCTCTTCAATATTTTTATATAACTTAATAAATTCTTTATAGTTCATATCATAAACCTTTTTATATGAAGGACTATATACTTTTTTAACTTCTACTGAATCTTTAACAGCATCTTCTACATCTTTGTACAACCCAAGTGAGACAGCACCCAATATTGCCGCACCAAGAGAAGCTGGCTCTTCACTTTTAGTCACAATAACTTTTCTACCAAAGATATCAGCCTTAATCTGATTCCAAATGTCACTTTTTGACCCTCCTCCAAGACTAATAATCTTACCAGCGCTGATACCTAGTTTTTCAAAGTATTCGAGATTCTTTTTTATAACATACGCTATTCCCTCCATGATAGCCCTGGCTAAATGTGCACGAGTGTGAAGAAGTCTAAGCCCATAGAATACACCTTTTGCCTTAGGATTGTATTCTGGAGAGCTTACACCTGTAAGGTAAGGTAAAAATACAATACCTTCTGAACCAGAGGGAATCTTCTCTACCTCCTTGTTAATATAATTGTAGTCTTTGTCCTCATAAAAGTTATTTTTAAACCAATCAAGACTTATTCCCCCACTTTCGCACACAGCCAAAAGTGTATATGTATCTTTTATTGCGTTATAGTGACATGGGATTCTATACTCATTGATTAGAGGTCTATCAAGCATAGTACATATTGCAATCACCGTACCAGTTGTTTCACTTATAATGCCTTTCCTTATGTTTCCCACTCCTATCATGCCTGCCATTTGGTCAAGTGCACCTAAACATAGATGAGTATTACTACTGAACTTGAGGCCGTCTAAATTGTCCTTAACAACATTACCCACTATTTCTCCGGGTTCCTTAAGCTGGGGTAGTTGTTCAATACTTATACCAACAAAATCCAAAATTTTTTTCCAGTAATTCTTTTTGACCATGTCAAAATAATAGGAAAAATTGTAAATTGTATACTCGGATACAAATTTTTTTGTGAGCTTGTAAATAATATAGTCCTTTAGAAGAAGGTATTTATACGCATTCTTAAAGACATCTCTTTCATTTCTCTTTATCCAGAGAATTTTGGTTATAGGCCATGTAGTTATGATATCTGGCTGTCCAGTTATTCTATACCCTTCATTTATATCAAAGTTATTCTTAAGCAGCATACACTCATAAGATGACCTATTGTCAAGCCAGGATATAGCTTTTCTCAGAGGAATACCATTTTTGTCAACAACTACTAAAGTTTCTGCTTGACTACTAAGAGAAATAAGGGATACATCCCTGGGTTCTATTCTAGATTTCTGAAAAAGAATTTTTATTCCTTCTTTACAAGTATTCCAATACTGTTCAGCATCAAGCTCTACAAACTCCAAAGATCTTTCGAGGTCAAAATTAAGATAGTGTGTATTTATCGGCTGAAGTGCTTTATTAAAAAGAGAAAGCTTAATTAATGTGGTTCCAAGATCAATTGTAAGAATATACTGATTCACTCCCTATATGATCTACTAGGTATTACTCATCTCCAATAACACCATCTATTTATGAACAGTAATCAATAGCAGTTAGAACCATAATCTTTATTAAATTAAGAAAGCTATCTATATCAACATATTCATCAATACCATGGGGATTTTTACCTGATGGCCCTATAACTACAACCTCAGTATTACTTACTTCTTTAAATGCGAACGCATCCATTGCAAGTGGGATACCTTGTTCCTTGCATTGTAAACCTAGGTCTTTGTAAGCATTTCTTATTGAGGTCATAGCTGGATGGTTTGTATTAGTTTTATGGCCATAAAGAAATCTTATTACCCTTTCAAACTTAGGAAAACTATCTTTAAAATCATCATAAATCGCCAGTTCGTTTCTCATAAACTCCATAAATTTTTCTCTTACATAGTTTTCAGACATATATTCGAAAGCCTCAAGCCAGAAATACATATGACCCTTTATGGGGACTGAACCAGATTCTAAGTAAGTTGACCCACCTGAAGAAAATTGGTAGGTTAAAAGCCTAAGCCTCATGTCCCTACTAAATGTAGAAGGAGGTTCTATTCTCCCTAGCACCTCTTTATCATATTTTTGTAGTGCCAGGGCAACCTTTGCAAGTTTATATATTGGATTAGGAAGTTCGATATCTGTCCCAATACCTCCAGGACCTTTCTCTATAACTTCTACTTTCCAATCACTTCCTCCTATTGTCTCTATACCAACAGCTAAATCAGTAGGTTCAGCTAGTATAGCAAAATTTATATCAGGATATCTTAGTCTTGCTGCAATTGTACCATTTACTCCTCCATTTTCTTCATCTACAACACTTTCAGCATAGACATTTCCCTTAAGATCTACCTTCAAATCCTTTAAGCATTTTAGCGCATAAAAGCCAGCCAGTGTGCCAGCTTTCATATCCAGAGAACCTCTACCATATATCTTTCCATCCTTTATTTCCCCACTAAATGGGTTTGTAAATACATTCCACTTTTCTTTTCCTGCTGGCATTGTGTCTATATGCCCAGAGAAGCATATAGAGCTTCCACCACCAGTTCCTCTAAGTCTAGCAACAAGATTAGGTCTATTTTTATATATCTTTTTCATATTTTCCATGGTAGGGAAAAATAGTGGATGCTCTTCAATTCCAGATACTTCTTCTACTTCAAATACATCGATATCCTTATCTGGTATAAATTTTGAAACTTTATTATAGAGATACTCCTGTCCAGGCTTTTCATTACCTGAAGGAGGCAAGTTTTCTGTTGGTATTTGAATCAGTTGAGAAAGTGTTGAAAGGATATCATCTTTGTTTTTGTTTATCCAGTTTTGTAGCTCAGTAAGGTATTGCATAGAGACAAACTCCCAACCATTTTAACAAATCTCTTAATTCCAAATTACAAATACTAAATGCCTAATCTCCCTCTACCAATAAGTCTTTGCCCAATAAAAAGCAAGAATATCAGAATGATACCAATTATCATATTCTGAAAGTACGCCTCTACATTTAATACTGTCAATCCTTTAGTGATCAAGGTAATTAATAGCACTCCCATGAAGGTCTTAATAACATCCCCGTATCCACCTCCTATTGTTGTACCACCAAGCAGAACCGCAGTAATTACATAAATCGGGATGTCGCTACCAATTAAAGGACTTGCTGCTGCGAGCTTCGAAGAATACACAAACCCACCAAGACTCGCAAAAAAGCCACTTAACACAAAAACAATCAGTTCATATTTACTTACATCGATCCCCGAAAAATCACAAGACACCCTGTTTGCACCAATGCAATAAAGCTTAAGTCCTAGAACAGTTCTTTTTAACACGTACTGAACCAAAACTGTTAAAACAATATAAATCACAGCAATATAGGGCACACTAGCCACAGTTTTGTTAGCAAAGCTTACAAGGCTTTGGTTCTTGAGATGAATAGTCCCATCTGATATAAGATGAGCTATCCCAGTTAACAGAAAACTCATACTAATCGTGGCAATTAGAGAGTTCACTTTTAATCTTGATATTATTACTCCATTTACTAACCCAACCAGTGCACCAAACAGAAGACAGACCACAATTGCCAATAAGGTGCTACTTGACATTAACCTCACCAATAACAACCCAGAAATAGACGCTATTGCACCTACCGATATGTCCAAATCACCAACCAAAATTATAAGAGTTTGCCCTATGGCGATTATGCCATAGGCTGCGATCAAGGATAGTAGAGAAGTTAAAGTTTTTAGCGTGAAAAAACTTCGGGATAGAATAGAGAATACTAGTGAAACTACTACAATAAGTATAGGAATTCTTAAATCAAAAAGCAGTCTGCTAACTTTACTTGTTTTGAATGTATTGATTCGAGAACTTCTTTTCACCAATTTATTGCTCCCCATAACTTCTTTTAATTTGCATATCAGTGATTATAGCAATAAGTAAAATCAGGCCTTTAAATATAAGCTGCATTGGTTGTTCTAAACCAAGCAAAATCATGGAGTTATTAATAAATCCTATCAACAAAACCCCAGACAAGGTATTTATTACACTACCGCTTCCTCCAGACAAACTTATTCCCCCCACTGCACAAGCTGTTATGGCATCAAAATCATAGTTCCAATTCAAAGTAGGAATAACATAAGTCATGTGGCTGCCCACTAATATTCCTGCAACACCTGCCAGGACCGAATTAATTATATAAGTTGACAATTGAAGCTGTGGGAACTGAAGACCAGAAAACCTGCTCACAATCAAAGAACTACCAATCATTCTCAATTTCCTTGAATATATGGTGAACCTCACTACAGCCCAACAAACTACTACAATTATAGCAACAACAATGGTTTGTATTGGTATTTTGAACCATGTTCCTAGCCCAAGAGCTTTTATAATATCACTTTGTACACCCGCACTAACAACTGCACCTGAGGTTGTAATATATATTAATGCACCAATTATATATCTCATACCTAAAGTTGTTATGAATGGATTCATCCTTTGTAACCCAATAAAATAGCCATTCACACCTCCTATTAATCCAGAAATTACTAGACATAGGAAAGCACACCCAATAAGAGTAAATATGTTCATCGGGTTTAGGTTCACAAGGATAGTTGAAGAAAGAAGAAGTACCGCGCCCTGACTCAAATCAAACCCTCCACC
>JACIXO010000128.1 GCA_014360385.1 Actinomycetota bacterium
AGAAGAGTTCTATCAAACAGAAAATACATACTGGCTATCTTTGGTATTGAAAATTATGCCGCTTCTAGCAGAACTTTGGAGTTATTAATCTTAAACACTACCTTATCTTTTACCTTTAAACCCAATAATTTTCTGATTTCACTTGGTATTGTTACCTGTCCCTTTTTAGTTACCGTAGTTATTAATTCATTCATATTTATATCTTCTCCATCACTTTGTCCATTACTTAATTACTCAGTAATTACTTTATACTATAAGGTATTACAAAATATCAAGAATAACTCTTCATTAGAATATTTAGTTAAACTGTATTTTTTGGTACTTGATTATTCAGTTATGCAAGTTTTTGGCCCTCGGTCAGGATTCTGGTCGGGATGGGGGGATTTGAACCCCCGACCTCAGCGTCCCGAACGCTGCGCGCTAAACCAAGCTGCGCTACATCCCGAAAAACTCCTAAAACTCCTTATATTATTTAAACTCCTTATATTATTGTTGTGTGTTTATTATGTATTAGCTTTTTTGCATCATATATTTTATCAGGTGTTAATTGGATTTTAAACTAAATAGATTTTAAGTCATTCAAGTTTTAAACCATCTGAGGTCAACCCTTAAGATCAGGGGTACCAGAAACTCTATCAGGTGATAACTGGATTTTAAACCTTTGACACATTTAATGGATACAATACCAGCATCTTCGTTGGATACCTTAACAAACTCATCAATTATTTCTGTATCCAGCACCTCAGGAATAAACCCTGCGCCAATACCCTGGATTTTGTAGGGACCTGGAAGCTGCATCTAGTCATCCAGTAATTGATGAAATGGTTTCCGAAATGTATAATTCATTATCTCCCTAACTTGGATACTAATGCTGAAAGCTATGCTAACTGTCAAGTACAAGTATAACGGAGTATAATAAATTCAGCTATAATTAACCAATAATATACCATAAACATATGCGCAACTATTTTAAAATGGAGGTAAAACAAAAGATGGCTGAACAAGACCTATGAGAGAATAACTTTCGATCCAGAAGTTATGGCTGGAAAACCTACAATAAGAGTACTTAGAATAACTGTTGACCAAATTCTAAAGGCCTTGGCTGCAAACATAGATTTGAAAGACATTCTGGATGACTATCCTGAGCTTGAAAAAGAAGATATAAAAGCTGTCCTTAATATACGCTGGCCAACTGGTTGAAGAGGAAAAAGTATATAAAATAAGTGTATAAATGGGATCCAAAAGCGTTAAATTCTTATTAGATGTTGGGGTTGGAAAACATGTAGAAGACTTTTTAAGAAGCGAAGGCTTCGATATAAGAGTAATAAGAGATATCAACCCCAGAATGAGCGATAAAGACGTTTTGAGACTTACAGTTCTTGAAAACAGAATGATTGTTACAATGGATAAAGACTTTAGAGAATTAGTTTATAAATCTGGACTAACTCACGGTGGGATACTGGTCTTAAGAGTAGAGGATGCTACTATTGAGAACAAAATAAAAATAGTGTCAACCATTATTGCAAATTATCTCGATGAAATAAAGAACTCTTTCTGTATCTTTCACAAAGGAAAACTAAGAATAAGAAAAAATATACCCGGCTCTACTCAAAAAGCCAGGTAGAAAGATACCTTTCGCCTGTATCAGGTAGTACTACAACTATTACTTTGTTCTCATTTTCCTTTCTACCCGCAATCTCAAGAGCTGCCCACATTGCTGCTCCACTCGAGATTCCAGCAAGTATTCCTTCTTCTCTTGCAAGTCTTCTTGCTACAATACCAGCATCTTCGTTGGATACCTTAACAATCTCATCAATTATTTCTGTATCCAGCACCTCAGGAATAAACCCTGCGCCAATACCCTGGATTTTATGAGGACCTGGCGAACCGCCTGAAAGTACAGGTGAGTCTTTGGGTTCAACAGCTATAATCTTGACATCAGGGATACTTTCTCTTAATACTTGTCCAACACCAGTTATGGTACCTCCTGTACCAACCCCAGCTACAAAAATGTCGAGTTTTCCTCCTGTATCCCTTAAAATTTCAACTGCAGTTGTCCTCCTATGTATTTCAGGATTTGCGGGGTTGCTGAATTGCTGGGGTATAAAACTGTTCTCTATTTCAGCTGCAAGTTCGTAGGCTTTCTCAACTGCACCTTTCATGCCCTTTGAACCATCCGTAAGAACAAGCTCTGCACCAAAGGCTTTGAGTAGCTTTCTTCTTTCAATACTCATCGTATCAGGCATCGTAAGAATTAACCTATAGCCTCTTGCAGCAGCAACAAACGCAAGTGCTATACCAGTGTTCCCACTTGTGGGCTCTATGATAACAGTCTCACTCGTGATTTTACCTTCTTTCTCAGCCGCATCAATCATAGCAACCCCAATTCTATCTTTAACACTCGATAGTGGATTAAAAGATTCGAGTTTCGCTAATATAGTATTATTGTTTTTGTTTAACTTATTTATTCTAACAAGTGGTGTATTCCCGATTGTTTGTGTTATATCTTGAAATATTCCTGGCATTTTAACCCCCTACTCTTAGAAACTCCCTATTCTTAGAAGCCTCCTATTTATTCTATTTATTCTATTTATTTTATTTATTAGCATGCTTGTATCAGGATGCTCATACAGGATGCTAGTATCACGCTTATAACACGCTTATAAGTTACTACTAAAAATTTAAGCTTTTCTACTATGCTATTACTTTTGTGATTTTTTCAGAGCCTGATCAATATCCTCTAGAATATCATCTATATGTTCCAGACCTATAGATAGCCTTATAAAATCTGGAGTAACACCCGTTGCAAGCTGTTCCTCCTCAGAGAGCTGCTGGTGAGTCGTAGTGGCAGGATGAATTGCAAGTGTCTTTGCATCACCAACATTTGCAAGATGAGAAATAAGACGAAGAGAGTCAATAAACTTCTTACCTGCCTTAGCTCCACCCTTGATGCCAAAACCAATTATCGCACCACAACCCCTGGGTAGATATTTCTTTACCCTTTCTTTTTCAGGGCTGGAATCAAGGCCTGGGTAGTTTACCCAGTTAACAAGAGGGTGAGATTCAAGATATTTTGCCACAGCTAAAGCATTCTCACTGTGTCTTATCATTCTTAAGTGCAGTGTTTCAAGTCCCTGAAGGAAGAGAAAAGAATTAAAAGGCGAAAGAGCAGTACCCAGGTCCCGTAAAAGTACAACCCTTGCCTTCATTATAAAAGCGATATTACCATATTGTTTAAAAGCTTCAACGAACTTAAGCCCATGATAACTTGGCTCAGGGTCTGTTATTAGAGGAAACTTGCCGGTTGTCCAGTCAAATTTTCCTGAATCAACAATTACACCACCTATCGAAGTTCCGTGGCCACCTATGAATTTTGTCGCAGAATAAACTACTATATCTGCTCCAAAGTCTATTGGTCTTAAAAGATATGGAGAAACAGTGTTGTCAATAATCAAGGGTATACCATTTTCGTGAGCAAGCGCTGCCAAAGCTTCAATATCACATACATCTAATTTTGGATTACCGATAGATTCTGCATAAAGTGCTTTTGTTTTGCTGCTAATAGCCTTCTTGAAAGCACTTATATCATTTGATCTAACAAAATTAACCTTTATTCCAAATTTTGCAAGAGTGTAATGAAAAAGATTGTAGGTACCGCCATACAAGTTATCTGCAGAAACAATCTCATCACCATTCTTTGCTATAGCAATAATAGCAAGAGTTATTGCAGATTGACCGCTTGACACACCAAGTGCTCCAATACCTCCATCAAGTAAAGCCATCCTTTTTTCAAAAACATCTGTGGTAGGATTCATAATCCTGGTATATATATTTCCAAACTCACTTAGTGCAAAAAGATTTGCAGCATGCTCTGTATTTTTAAACTGGTAAGAAGTAGTCTGGTAGATAGGAACAGCTCTTGCTCCAGTAGTAGGATCTGGAACCTGGCCTCCATGAAGCAATAGTGTTTCTAATCTTAGTTTTTTATTACTCTCACTATCAAACTCAGCCATCCTTTACTCCTTTTAGAAATAAAGTTGATATTTTAAATGCGATATACAACTGCGTCCAAGCTTCTGTATATAAGCTACTTATATTTAATTTACTTGTATCATTTAATTTACTTATATCAATTATAATTAGTTCTCGCTGAGTAATTAGTAAAAAAGCAAAAATTTTTAAATTTTTATGTTTAAAACATGTCTAATATTTATAAAATACTGAATTATTCAGCAAGAACTAATTAATTGTAATTGTGTATTAAATACAGTAATCAATTGCTGAGCTTTTGCTTTTCTTCTCTTCCCATTTAAGAAGATCCATAAGAGTTATCGAGGTAAGATAGTTGGTAATTTCGTTACTCAAGTTTACCCAAAGATCTCTACTCACACACTCATTTGATCTTTTACAGAGCCTGCTGTTTTTTACACAGTCAATAAGAAATAGATCTCCTTCAAGCACCTCAACAATGTCTTTTACTTTTATCTCTGAAGGAGGTTTTGAAAGTCTATAACCTCCATGCACTCCTCTGGTTGTATTTAAAAGACCAGCACCCTTTAGAGGAATTACAATAAGACTTAAATATTTTTCAGAAACGCCTTCCTTCTTTGAGATATCTTTTAAAAGAGAAAATCCTTTTCCGTAATTCTTTGCAAGATTAATCATCAATCTTATTCCATATCTTGTCCTTGTTGATATTTTCATGATACTCTAATCCCAGCTATCTAGATTACTGAACTACTTCATCATTTCACTATCTGTACTATCTAAGTTCTGTACTATCTAACCTATTGAATTTTTAGTATTATTAGATTATTATAAAAGCTAGTTCACTA
>JACIXO010000129.1 GCA_014360385.1 Actinomycetota bacterium
TATATCCTATAATGTTCCTTACACTGATAGTTCTGGTTTCTGTTGTTTTGCTGGTTGTGATGAACAGGGTAACAAAACCTATAATACAGATGCAACAGGAATCTGAGATAAAAAGCCTTCTTGGAGAAATCTTTCCGGATATGGATGATTTTGAGTACAGGGATGAGATTTACTTTATATACCAAAATGGTGAAAATGTTGGCTATGCTTTTCTAGCTACAGGGAAAGGTTATGGAGGCGAGATAAGTATACTTGTAGGAGTCGATACTGATTTCAATGTAAACCGGGTTATAATACTCTCTCACTCTGAGACCCCGGGTCTGGGGGCAAAGATAACTGAAGATTCATTTACCAATCAATTTAGAGGGCTTTCTTTAGATGAGATCGCTCTTACCAAAGAGGGAGGCAAGGTTGATGCCATAACTGGAGCTACCATAAGTTCAAGAGCAGTAGTGGAAGCTATAAGGAATACTATTAAGGAGAAGGTAAGTATCATTCAAAAATAATGAAAATGGTAAAAAAGAGGTTGGTTTCGTTATGGAATGCAAAGAGGAAAGCAGAAGCTTAGCTTCAGAAACTAAAACCAGGAAAAGCATGAGCTCTTTCTGGAAGGAATTTTTAAAAGGAATAGTTGTTTCTAACCCTGTTTTTATTCTTGTTCTTGGTCTATGCCCGACTCTGGCAGTTAGCTCATCTCTGGACAATGCCCTGGGAATGAGTGCAGGTGTTATATTTGTTCTTTTGGGGTCAAACATAATAATTGCTCTTATACGGAACGCTACTCCTAACCTTGTTAGAATACCAGTTTTCATCGTAGTCATAGCAACTTTTGTTACTATCCTGACTCTGTCCTTTGAGGCTTATTTG
Source organism: Actinomycetota bacterium (assembly GCA_014360385.1). Taxonomy (GTDB): domain Bacteria; phylum Actinomycetota; class Humimicrobiia; order Humimicrobiales; family Humimicrobiaceae; genus JACIXO01. The sequence goes on from JACIXO010000129.1 coordinate 868, forward strand.
CCCCCTCTTTACGAGTCACTTGGAATATATCTTCCGTTGATTGTGGTAAACTGTATTATACTTGGAAGAGCAGAGGTGTTTGCTTCAAAGAATCCTGTTTTGCTGTCTATTGCAGATGCACTTGGAATTGGGCTTGGATTTACTCTGGCTCTTTTTATTATTTCGTTTATAAGGGAACTATTCGGGACAGGTACTCTCTCAATCTTTGGGAGAGAGCTTTTAAAGCTTCCTGTATTATCTGAACACCCGTTAACTATCTTTATATTACCTTCAGGTGCATTTCTCGTTATTGGGTTTTTGCTTGCACTTTTTAGATGGACAGGGGTGATTAAAGGTGAATAATCTTTTCTCCATATTTTTTGCTCTGGCTATAGCAAACAACTTTATTCTTGTAAAATTTTTAGGCTTATGCCCTTTCTTTGGGGTATCCAAGAAGCTTTCTAATGCCATTAGTATGGGAGCTGCAGTTACGTTTGTAATGGTTCTCGCTTCATTTGCTACATCAATTATTTATCATTATATATTTGTTCCGTACGGAATAGAGTTTATGAATATTGTAATATATATTCTTGTTATAGCATCACTGGTTCAGATAGTAGAGTTGATAATAAAAAGAACTAACATAAGGCTTTATAATGCACTGGGGATATATTTACCGCTTATAACCACTAACTGCGCGGTTCTTGGTGTTACCCTTATTAATACACAGGAGCAGTACACAATCCTGGAAAGTATAGTAAGTGCGGTGGGCGGAGGAGTAGGATTTACCCTTGTTCTTATAATTATGTCAGGTATAAGGGAGAGACTCGAACTTTGTGATTGCCCAAAAGCTATGAAAGGCTTACCAATTGCGTTTATTACGGCTGCTATTCTTTCACTTTCGTTTATAGGAATCAGTAGCTTAATGTAGGTCAGTAGCTTAATGATCTTAATGTAGACCAATGGATTAAAGATTAAATGTAAGCCAGTATCTTAATGTAGGTCAGTATCTTAAATGTAGGTCAATATAACAATAAACAATAGATAGTCAATGTGTGGGTGATTAACGTAAAGTTATGTGATCCAATTGTGGTTGGACTTTAGTTTATATTTTAGTTTTATATAAGTGTCCTTTGTAAGAATTGATCTAAAAGGTAAGAAGGTAAGGTTAAAAAAGGTAAGAAGGTAAGCTATGCTTGTTGTAATTGTTATCTTAACCGCAATCGGGGTTGTGTGTGGAATAATAATCTATGTGGTAAACAGAGTTCTTCCTCCTGAAGATGAGGCTTTAAAGAAAACTGAGGAGATTTCTAACTGCCTGCCAGGCATGAACTGTGGAGCATGTGGTTATCCTGGCTGTTTTGCTTATGCACAGGCGCTGGCTAAAAATCCAGAACTAATTTCAGAAAGCACATGTGCGACTGTATTACAAAACCAGGAAATGCTGGAAGGTCTGGGAAGTGCTCTGGGCATAAAACTTAATCCTTCTATTGGTAAGAAAGCTCTAGTCTATTGCACGGGTGACACCAGAGTACTGGGTGATTATTCAGGAGCTAAAAGCTGTAAAGCAGCATCCAGGTATGTGGGTGGGACTAAAAAGTGTCCCTATGGATGTCTTGGTTTTGGTGATTGTGTAGAGGTCTGCCCTGAGGGTGCTATTCACATGGATAAGGAACGCAATATAGCAGTTATAGATCCTGAGAAGTGTAACGGGTGCGGGTTATGCGTTAAGGAATGCCCTAAAAATATAATAAAACTGGTCCCTGCTAATACCAAAATTGCTTTCCTCTGCAGCTACGACTCTTTAAAAGATATTCCTGGAAGAGAAAAATGTGACAGAGGATGCATCCACTGCAGGAAGTGTTATAAAGCATGTGAGTATGAGGCTATAGTTTGGAACAAGGAAAAAGCTATTCCTGAATTTGACATAGAAAAATGTACACTGTGTGGTGCCTGCGTGAAAGCTTGTCCTCAGAACACACTGACTGAGTTTTCTAATATTCTTCGTAAAGTGCCTGTCTAGGAAGAAGCTCTGGTTAGTTAAAATTCTGATTAAAAATTCTGGCCTAGCAAATTCTGGCCTAGCACTGTGTAAGTCTCATAAGATAAGTTTCTGGTAGTTTCAAATTAAGTCTTTGTTGTCTTAAGGAGAGATAAATGCTTGGTCTCAATCGAAAACTTAAGAGGCTATCTGAAGAAGGAGAGTCAATCAAGGTAGCTGTCGCTGGAGTAGGACAAATGGGTAAGGGTTTGATTTCACATATAAGGGATCTTGAGGGAATGGATGTCCTTGTTGTAGCTAACAGAGAGATTACGAGAACTCTTCGCATTTTGATTGAGGAAGTAGAGCTAAAAAAGGATGAAATTGTACTGGTCAGGGCCATAAATAAAGCGAATGAATTTCCAGCTGGTAATGGAACTTCCAAAATTCCAGACATGGAAGCTTTGGGAAAAGAATTGGGCATAGAGGTTCTTGTAATAGATGAAGCTGAAAAGGCGAGTAGCTTGAATGGAAAGTTAAAGGATTACATCTTAAGAAGAAAAATTATCCTTACAGATAGCCTTTTACTTTTGTCACGGATTGAAGATGTTGATGTTGTAGTGGATGCAACAGGGAGTCCTGAGGCTGGGGCCTATATAGCGTTTAGTGCTATTTTTAATCGGAAGCATGTAGTTTCACTTAATGTAGAAACTGATGTTATAGTTGGTCCTATACTTAAAAAACTGGCTGACAACCAGGGGATAGTTTACACTGTCTCGGCAGGTGATGAGCCAGGGGCACTTATAGAACTTTGTGATTTTGCTGATGCACTGGGCCTTGAAGTGGTAGTTGCCGGCAAAGGAAAGAACAACCCTCTTGATAGGGATGCTAATCCTACTACTCTTAAGGAATATGCTGAAAGTAAAGGCTCCAGTGCAAAAATGATGACCTCCTTTGTGGATGGAACCAAATCTATGATTGAGATGGCCTGTCTTTCAAATGCAACTGGACTTATCCCTGACTGCAGAGGCATGCATGGTCCAAGGGCAAATGTTAGGGACCTTGTAAACGTATTCAGACTAAAAAAAGACGGTGGGATTCTTAATAGAACAGGAGTTGTAGATTTCGCCATAGGTGACATAGCTCCTGGTGTTTTTCTGGTTTATACTACTGAGCAGAAGTTTATAAAAAAGGACTTGAAATATCTGCAATTAGGCGAAGGTCCGAATTATCTTTTGTATCGTCCTTATCATCTTACGAGTATTGAGACCCCTTTATCTATTGCGAGAGCATATTTTTATGGAGAACCCACTATTGCTCCTCTTAAAGGTCTCGTATCTGAAGTTATTACTGTTGCCAAAAAAGACTTAAGAGAAGGAGAGATAATAGATGGAATTGGTGGTTATACAGTTTATGGATTAATAGAATTATACGAAATAGCCCGAAAGGAAAACCTCCTTCCTATTGGATTAAGTGAAGGGTGCAGATTAAAAAGAAATATAGAGAAGGGTAGACCTATAACATATGATGACGTAGTTTTAAGAGAGAACTCTATGGTTCTTCAGTTAAGAAGATTACAGGAAAGGACTATTTTTGTATAAGTCTTAAAAATAATATATACTATTTGATAGATCTGTTTACAGTTAGAGAGATGGCTTTTTAAATGAATTTTAGTAAAGCTTATCAAACGATTAAAATTGTTACAAACATAGATAAAAAGAGCTTAATTTTATTTTGTATGTAACAGTTTATAACAATACAACATAAAGGTCTTTCTATTTGATATATAATTTTAATATAAAGTATAAACACAAGGGCTTAGATAGTATAAATGAAAAAATATTTTAAATTTTAAATTTCTTAAATAAAAATGATAAAAAACCCAAAAATATTAGAAAAATTTGAGAGTGATTTATCAGAAAAAGAATTGTTGAATATTCATGAGTCGTTTAAGATTTTTGTGTATTTATATAAATAAGAAATATCT
>JACIXO010000013.1 GCA_014360385.1 Actinomycetota bacterium
AGCCTTTTTAACTACCCTAGCCTCTATAAGTGAGTCTTATGATAGACTAACTGTTAAAAATAGATTAATTTTGAAGAATTTGTCAAACAATTATTCCTGTCTAGCCTTTTACTTACCCTGTATTATGCTATAATAACCTATAATAACCTACATTAACCGAAAAAATTATAACGAAAAGAGTAAAAAGTAAAGAATGTAAAGAAAGTAAAGAATGGAGATAAGATGTATAAATGTTCAAACTGTGGTAACTCTGAAAAATTCATAGGCTATGCAGAAGAAAAGGGAGAAGCCCTTATCTACCAGAACACCCTAGCAAACTCAATTGGAGAAAAAATACCGGAAACACCACAAAAAAGCTACTCATGGATCTACATAATCTCCGGAAAAAGCTGGAAAGGCAATGTAACTATAAAAAAATGCTACTACTGCAGCTCAACTAAAATAATTAAATGTTAAAGCTAAGAGAGTTTAAAACTTATTCTTTCGTAATAACTTTTATGTAATTAGGTTATAATAAATGTTAAAGCTAAGAGAGTTTAAAACCTTCTTTCTCCGCTACAAGCTTACTTGCTCTAAATAACGACTCAAAGGTCCCTGCATCTGTCCACCACCCCTTGAGTATAGTATAACTCATTGTGCCTCTTCTTATGTACTCATTGTTCACATCAGTTATCTCTAATTCTCCTCTAGCAGAAGGCTTAAGTGTTCGTATTATGTCAAAAACATCGCTGTCATACATATAAAGACCACAAACAGCATAATTAGTCTTAGGATTTTTAGGTTTTTCCTCTATATTTACTACTTTCCCATCTCTAATTTCTGCTACACCAAACCTCTGCGGATCTGGAACTTCTTTAAGAAAGATTCTTGCACCCTTCTCCTGCTTCTCAAATATGGCTACCTCTTCTGAAATATCGTCTTCAATTATATTATCCCCCAGCATCACAAATATCTTATCACCCTCAGCAAAATTTTCTGCAAGCCTTAGTGCATCTGCTATACCGCCTTCTCCTTCCTGATAGGTATAGCTTATATCCTTAAGGCCAAATTCCCTTCCATTACCCAGAAGTCTTAAAAAATCCCCTGCATTATTGCCACCTGTGACAATCATTATATCTTTAAGCCCAGCTTTTACCATGGTCATGAGAGGGTAGTAAATCATAGGCTTGTTATATACAGGGAGCAAATGTTTGTTCGTAACCTTTGTACATGGCATAAGCCTTGTTCCCAGCCCCCCTGCAAGAATGACACCCTTCATGTTTCAGTCATCCCTCCTTTTTCATTAAAGATTTGACTTACTAACTTGCCAATCTTCCTAATTAAGCTCTTTCTAATACTACTTTTTCTAATACACCCTAAGGATTTTTTCAAGCTTTTCTAAATCTAAACTAAGCCTAAAATATCTAAAAACACATTTAAAAGCTCCTAAAAAGATAAACCAGAAACACTGCTATACCTACAAGCAAACAATATAAACCAAACACATTTAAACTCCTTGTTCTAGTGAACCTCAAAAGAAACTTGATAGCAAAAAGTCCAGTAACATAAGAGGAAATAAAACCAAGAGCTGACACAGCTAGATTTTGAATATTGTCCATAAAAATAAAACCATTGAAAATAATCTCACGTGCACTAATGAGTTCAAATACGAAAGAGCCCAATATAATTGGAATTGAGAGTAAAAAAGAAAATCTAACACAGTCTTCCCGGCTTATACCAAAAAATCTTCCAGAAGATATTGTAGCTCCCGATCTTGAAATGCCAGGAAAAATAGCAATTGCCTGTGCTAGTCCAACAATTATACTGCTTGTAAAACCAAACTTGATTTCCTCGTTTCTGTACCCTTTTTCCCCACCTTCATCTTCCACCCGAATAGCATATCTCTGTATCTTATCCCCATCTGGCTTATACACCCTGTTTTCCCAAACCTTTCCTCTCCACTCACCCACCCATAAGAGGCAAGCAGTGAAAACCAGAAATATTGAAACAATAAAAGGTCTGGAAAATAATCTCTCAACTTGCTTTTCCAGCAAGAGTCCCACAACAACTGAAGGAATAGTAGCCACTATCAAAAACAGTCCCAGTCTGAAATAAGAATCTCTTTCATAATTTCTTTCAGTATCATTCCGTCTACTATTTCGTCTACTGGATACCAGAAAAACTCCTGCAAATAAAGCTTTAATAATTCTGAAAATATCCCTATAAAAGACAGTAACAAGAGACATAAGAGTAGCAAAATGAAGAAATACAGCATAGTATAATGGAGGATAATCCCAACCAAATAGGTAGGGAACCAGAACCATATGCCCTGAGCTACTGATTGGAAAAAACTCAGTTAATCCCTGGATTATGCCTAAAACAATTGACTCCAATATGCTCAATTAATACCTCATTAGCTTTGTATTTAGAGTATGGTAAGATTTTGGTAAGATTTATTGATTATCTTACAACTTAAGTAAATATTTTATACTCAATCTTACACTAAATTTTATAACCAATCCTGTGCTAATCTTCCTATATCATCTTACTAAATTATATACCACTTATCATAATGTCATTTACTACAAGCGATGGGCTTCCTATATAACCTCCAGAAATTATAAACTTTAAATCATTTCCAATTCTTTCTATATTCTTACACAAGCTCAGTATGTCAGTAGCTATGGTTACTTCTCTCACCGGGAATCTAAACTTTCCACCCTCTACCCACATTCCTTTTGCACCCACACTAATCTCACCGGAAACAGGATTTGTCCCAGAATGAAGCCCCATTATATCCACAACATAAAATCCATCCTGAGAGACTTCTAAGAGCCCCTGCAGAGTGGCTCTCTCATCTACAGAAGGAACTATATAAAGATTGGATAACCCTACTGTCGGGGGTGATTTATAGGAACTTCTCACTGCATTGCCAGTAGATTTGGTATTATCTTTTCTCGCGGTATAACTGTTATATAAAAAGGTTTTCAGTATGCCCTTCTCAAATATCAAAGTTCTACCCTTCGGAACCCCCTCACTATCAAATGGACGAGTCGCCATGCCGCTAGGCATTGTGCCGTCATCCACTATATCCAAATCGATACTAAAGAACCTTTCTCCTATTCTGTCCTTAAAAAGGGACTTTCCCTTTTGAACCCTATCTGCGGTAAGGCCAATTGCAATAACCCCTAAAAATTGACACGCCACAAGTGGATCTAAGATAACCTTTGCCCTTCGGGATTTGATCTTCTGGCCATCCAATATTAATACAGATCTATTAACTGCATTTTCAGCAATCTCTTCCAGATCTAAATCGCCAGGGGAACGAGCATAGCCAAAAAAGTCACCTGTAGATACATCTTTGTTTTCTTTTGAAATTACACTTACATATACAACACAAGCTGCAGTCTTGTAACTGCCTTCAAATCCAAGTGAATTGAATATAGCCACCTCTGATAAATCATCATTATAGATAAGGTTATCAACTCCAGTAACTCTTCTGTCTTTCTTTTTAACAAGAACTTCAAGCTCCTTTGTTAGCTCAATCTTTTTATCTATACCAAATTCAAGAAAGTTCTCTTTAAAAAGATCTTCTGGGAGTATGTAAGGCGTTTGGTATCTAAATTCACTCTCTCTTGGTAAGGAATTCAACTCATCTTTAGAAGTAATCTTGGAATTACAAATTGCCTTCTCAATACAGTCAATAATTTCTTTTTCCCTTATGGAAGAGGTATACGCATAACCAACACATCCACCTCTAAAGACCCTTATTCCAATACCTGTGGAATCCGAAAATGATAAAGTATTTATCTTACTATTAAAAACTTCTATCTCGTTCTGAACACTTCTACTAACATATATTTCAAACTCATCAACATCTCTTCCATTAAAATTACCTGCGATCTTTTTACACAACTCAGGCAATTGAAACCCTGATTTTTCGTTGTTATTTAAAAAACTATACTGCATATTCTGCATTAACCCATCCTTTGCTCAAATCCCTGTTCCGCCTACAGTAAGTTCACTTACCAGAATAGTGGGCTGACCAACCTCGTTTGGAACAGTCTGTCCGTTTTTGCCACAAAAACCAGGAGCAAAATCTAAATCATCCCCTATAGCTTCAATCTTTTTAAGCACTTTAGGTCCATTTCCAATCAGTGTTGCTCCCTTTACTGGCTCACAAATATTTCCATTTTCTATTAGATAACCTTCGCTTATGCCAAAGACAAAGTCTCCTGTTGCTGGATCAACCTGCCCTCCAGCAAATTCCTTTGCGTACAATCCCTTCTTAATAGATTTTATTATTGTATGAGGATCCGAGTCTCCCTTATTTATGTATGTATTTGTCATCCTCGGAAGTGGAATGTGTCTGTAAGATTGTCTTCTTCCATTAGCAGTCTTGTGTTCTTGCAATTTCCTTGCAGATTTCAGATCATACATGTAACTTTCAAGAACTCCGTCTCTAATGAGTACAGTTTGTCTGGAAGCAAAGCCTTCATCATCAAATTTGAAAGATCCCCAGTGAGACGTAAGAGTAGGATCATCAATCACAGTTATTATTTCACTTGCTATTTTTTTTCCAATCATTCCTTTAAAGACTGAGGCCTCCTTCAATATAGCGTCAGCTTCGAGACCATGACCACAAGCTTCATGAAAAATTACTCCTCCAAACCCTGGAGCTATCACAACGGGGAGGCTTCCCACTGGGGCGTTTACAGCATCAAGCATATTTACAGCAATCCTCGAAGCTTTTAGTGCTATATCATTAGGAGAAATTGAATCAAAAATTTCATACCCACAGGTTTTAGCAAGAGATTTATAACCTGTTCTTGTGTCCTTACCCCTTCTAGCAACTACGTCAACCGTGAGCAGAGTTCTTACTATCTTATGGAAACAAAGCACCTCATCTGAGTTAGCTATGTATATTTCTTCCTCTGAATCAGAGAGATTAGAAGTGACCTGAATTATATAAGAACTGTAGTTTCTCGAAGCCTGATCTACATCAACTAATAAATTTCTTTTATATTCAGGAATAACCGTTGAGGGATATTTTTTAATTTTAACTTTGTAAGGGCTCTTTTGAGAAGTAAGGTCCAAAACTTTTCCACCAGAACTTTTGTCCACTGCCAGACTTAAAGTTCTCGCTGCATTCAATAAGCTTTCTTTATCCAGAGAATCTACAAAAGCATAAAAAGTACCGTCATCAAAACATATTCTGAGTCCACAACCTAACTCAAAACCGCTTATAGAACTTTCAATCCTGCTATTCTCAAGCTTCACAGTATTTGATATCTTCTTCTGAATATAAATCTCAGAAAAACTTCCACCTGATTTAAGTAAGACATCCAGAATCCTTTTAGCAAGTCTCCTACTAATCATTGGACAGCAACTTTCTATCTAAAGGAGCTTTTTATTCCAGAGTTTCTTCAGTTTCTTTTGCTTTCTTCTTCCCTTCTTCTACTACTTTCTCAACCTTCTCTTTCACTGCCTCTATCTTGGGAATAACTGTTTTTGCCACTTTCTCTTTACCCTTTTCCCAGATTTCCTCACCCTTTTCTTTAAACTCTTCAATCTTGGTTTTTCCCTTATGTACTAAATCTCGGGTCACATCGACAACTTCTTCAAAACTTTTCCTGCTGCGTTCAATAAACTCTTCACCTTTTTCTTTGATATCCCTTCGAAGCTCCTTTCCAGGCTTCGGGGCTATTAAAATCCCGATAATAACACCAATAGAAACACCTGCAAGCAAAGAAAGAAACATTCCGAATGAATTCCTAGAAGTAGCTTCCCTATCCTGTGCTTGACTCATTTTTGCTTCCCTCCTCTTTTTCACTTGCTACCTTTTTCACACCCTCGATTATGCCAGCAACAGTGCTTATTATCTTTACCAAAGGACTTGTAACCAGTAATCTTGCAAGCCTCACTATTTTTTCGAGCTGTTGGATTATAGAAGATGCACTTTGTGTTATATCCACAATAGAACTTATCTCAGTATTCATGTTACTTATAGTTGTATTTAGCTTTTCAATAATAGGAATAAGATTGCTATTCACATTACTAACTAGAGATTTAGCCCTATTTATGAGCTTTACAAGCGGAACCAAAATTACAATTCCAACAACGCAAAGACATGAAATTAAAATAATTGCTACCAGTCCAACTATTTCAAGAGCTGTCATTTATTCCTTCTTTTTAGAATTTCTCAGAATTTAAGATTTTAGCCTTGTTTACATTACCATTATATAAATTTTAAATTAATTATTCAAAAAATATTAAATCTACCTTATAATAACCTACTAGTACGCCGACCTGATAGCAATATGCAAAAGTAGATAGCAATATGCAAGGAATATCTGCCGGGCGATAATTTGTTCTTTCTTTAATAAGACTTATGTAAGAGGTTAAAATGCCAGGGGCTAAAGATACAAATGGAAAAATATACCAGAATCACACATTAAAACACGGTTTTTTTTCAAAAGAACCTAACCTTGTTGCAAAGTTAATAACTATAACCATCATCCTAGCACTTGTTTTCCTCTATGCATTCGGGATCACGTTAATCTCATGTGGACAGCAAGTTACATCCTCTACCGGGACTGAAGAGTCCCCAGAGATTGAAGCAGAAGAGAGCAAAGAGACATCCATTCCCAGCGAAGAAAGTCCAGCCGAGATAGTAGATTATGAAAACGCCAAGGTTGGTGCAGAAATTAAAGGATTTATTCCTATGTACCTCTGTACAAATAAAGATAATTATATAAAAATAGAAATAACCAACACTTCAGATTTCACTTGGAAGAGTATTGGAAATAATATGGTAAGAATTGGATATCACTTCTACGGACAGGACGTAGCTTACTCTGAATATGATAACACTACAAGAACTCCACTTCCAAAAGATGTAGCTCCAGGAGAAAGTATAACTGTCGAGGTGCTGATAAATGATATCAAGGAAAAAGGAATTTATGTAATTCAGATTGATCCTGTATTAGAAGGAAAGTTCTGGTTTTCAGCCAAAGGAGTTCCCATGTTAGAAGGGACTGCATACTTTAGCTCATGTTCTGATTAGAGATAATCTGAACAAACAAATGGTTCCAGAACTAGCAATTCAATATGTTGGCTATTCTTGTTTTTTTGGATTTTCCTGGAACACCCGGAGTAATCGCTAAATTCAGAACTATTATCTAACTTAAACTTCTCTATCTTAAGTCTACCGGTTACATTGTAGCTGTTAAGTTTAGCACAGAACTCGTTGTCTTTACCCAGACCTATTCTCCTCACATAAACGCCACTATACGATTTTTCCAGTGCAGATTCTATGCTTTTTTCGCCCAGACATACACTTAAAACAAGTTTAGCACTATCCTGTAACTCAAGGTTTCTTACTGGCTTGGTAAGCAAATACTTTACTGCAACTCCAGCTGTATATGCATCATCATAAGCAATATTCCCTTCCCTTCCAGAACATAAAATCAAAATGTCACAAGAATTTTTTTGAGCATAGGAGACTGCACAATCCATAGTATACTTCATATTAAGTATAGAAAGTGAAAAGGTAACTTTTGCATCTTTTGCTTTGAAAAAGGAAACAGTCCCATTTGTTGTTTTAAGAATTATTCTTTTGCCTTTCAAGTCAAGATTTGAAAGCTCAAAAGGTGAGTTACCAAAGTCAAACCCCCGAGGAGGAAGGCCCTTCTCTTCCCCACATAATATATAATCACTAAATATTTTCTTTAGCTTAAATGCTTGTTTTTTAGTTCTGGCAATTAAGATTCTTTCAACCCCAACTCCAAGTAAAGTAGCAATCGTTGATGTAGCTCTCAACACATCAATAACAAGACAAACAGTATTGGAAAAATTGACATTAGAAGGAGGCGGAAGCAAATTAAAATTGTTTGTAAGTAAAACTTCTACTTTCATATAACTTCTACCTTTATATATTTCCCTTCGCCAATGAATCTACAAAATTGTAGTCAAATGCCTGTTCCAATGTCTGCAATGCTTCTTTCTCTACTCCCTCGCTTGAGGTTTCCTACACATTATCCACCCATTATTTACTTCCATGTAAATCTTTCACCAATTATTCTTTCATAAGCAAGGATATATCTTTCAGTAGTCTTTTCAATCACATCAGGAGGCAATTCAGGAGGTGGTGATTTCATATCCCAATCAGTCCCAAGGAGATAATCCCTTACAAACTGCTTGTCAAGACTCCTCTGAGGTTGGCCTGGTTTGTACTCATCAACAAGCCAGAACCTTGACGAGTCAGGGGTTAAGACTTCATCGACTAAAATAATATCGCCATTTACCTGGCCAAATTCAAACTTGGTGTCTGCAATTATGATACCTCTTTCCAGTGCATATTCACTTGCTTTAAGATATAGCTCAATGCTCTTATCCTTTAAAAAGTCTATCACATCAGCACCAAAAATCTTTTTGGCCTTTGTTATAGTTATTCCTATGTCATGCCCTACCGACTCTTTAGTTGTAGGAGTAAAAACTGGTTCAGGAAGTCTATCACACATTTTAAGTCCAGAACCTAATTCCAGCTCCCCAACTTTTCCTGTTTTCTGATATTCCTCCCAGGCCGAACCTGTTATATACCCTCTAACAACACACTCAATAGGATAGATTTTGGCACGCTTCACTATAACCGATCTACCTTTCAGGATGTCTTTATATTTCTTCAAAAACCTGGGAAACCTTTCCAGCTCAGTTTCAAGAAGATGATTCTTTATCACATCCTTTAAAAGATTAAACCAGAAAATAGAGATTTGATTTAAAATTATCCCCTTAAATGGAATAAGAGAGGGTAAAATAAAGTCAAAAGCAGAAATCCTGTCTGTAGTAACTATCAGTAACTCATCATTTAAACTAAACATCTCTCTTACTTTTCCACTTTTTATCTTCTTAAGATCTCCTAATTCAATTTCACCTACAGGCTTCATTAAAAACCTCCTATTTTTAATCAAGTTACTTTCCCTAGAAACTGCTCTTAGAAATCCCTTTTAGTAGAAACCAATTAGATTATAAATCCTGTTTCAAAGCTACAAAAACTACACCCTCTTGCCCCATTAACTTTCCTATGAGGTTAGACGTTTGCTTGCCGCTTTTGCGACAGTTAAATAAAAAGTAATTATTTCTCTTGTTGTATTCTCCAATAGTTTTCTGGAATCTTTAATTGCCTCCTCCAGACTCATTGGTCTATTTATTATAGAGAAATTACCGCTAAAAAGGCTTAAGTTTTCTGAACTTATATCCCTTCTTTCTGTCAGAACCGAGCCATTTATAGTGATAACAGGAATATTGTATTCTCTGGCTAGTCTAGCAACACCATAAGCGCTTTTGCCGAAAAAGGTTTGTCTATCAAATGCTCCTTCTCCTGTTATTACCAGGTCTGCTCCCAGCATTTTTTGTCGAAGACTTGTGGTCTCTATTATAATGTCTGTTCCCCTCATAAGCTTTGCACCCAAAAAAGCAACCAGACCGGCTCCCAATCCTCCTGCAGCTCCTGCTCCTTTTAAATTTTTTACATCCTTTCCAAGATCTTTTTTTATTATCTTCGCAAAGTTAAGTAGCCCCCTATCGAGCTCTTTTACCATCTCGGGAGTTGCACCTTTCTGCGGAGAGTAAACATATGCTGCTCCTTTTCTTCCGGTAAGGGGATTATCCACGTCACAGGCTACTAGAAATTCAGTCGAATGAACACGAGGATGAATGCCACTTATATCTATTTTGTGGAGCTTCAGGAGCTGTTTTCCGCCGAAGCCCAAAAGGTTTCCGCTTTCATCATAGAATCTAACTCCAAGTGCCTGAGCCATCCCCATTCCACCATCAGTAGTTGCACTTCCCCCAATCCCTATAATCACTTTCCTACATCCCATATCCAGTGCTTTTCTTATTAACTCACCTGTTCCATAAGTAGTAGTCTCCATAGGATTTCTTTTATCATCTGGGACTAACCATAGACCGGAAGCTAAAGCCATTTCAATCACAGCTATATCTTTTTTTATTATCCCGAACCTGGAATTTATCACTTTGCCAAGCGGATCTTTCACCCTTATCTTAACATATCTACCTTTCTCACTCTCCACCAGGGTATCTACGGTTCCCTCCCCACCATCTGCCATGGGGCTTATTACAACTTCAATACTTCTATCAACTTTTCTAATAGCATTCCCTATAATAGTGCAGACTTCAAGCGCAGAAAGGCTTCCCTTATATTTATCTGTCGAAACTAATATTTTCATTTTTTGCCTGATGGGTTATATCTATTATCTATTGTTATTATTGTTATTATTCACTATTCCTGCTTTTCTAAGTAGGATCAATTTACTGTAGCTCCCTTTAGTGCCTGAGAGCAAATACAGTTTCTAACTTTAGGAACCTTTGGAATTGCCTTAAACAAAAGCTCCCTTAATTTATCATTATTCTGATTAAAAACCTTAATTACCTCCTCATGAGTTACTGGCTTTATCTCTGGATGTCCCTCCAAACCTACATCATAATCTGTAATCAAAGATATATTCACATAGCAAATTTCCAACTCCCTGGCCAAATAACACTCAGGGTATTGGGTCATATTAATAACTTCCCACCCCTGGCTTGAAAACCATCTACTTTCTGATCTGGTACTGAACCTGGGACCCTGGATCACCACTACTGTTCCCTTCTCGTGAAAAGAAATACCCAGTTCCCTTGCAGTCTCCGCAAGAATCTCCCTGAGTTCAGGACAATAAGGTTCAGCCATAGATATATGAGTGGTCTTGGGTCCATCATAAAAAGTATCAATCCTCCCTTTGGTTCTATCCACAAACTGGTCGCATATCACAAATTCACCTGGTTTTATCCATGGTTGCAAACTCCCGGAAGCACATGGCCCAAATATTTGTTTAACCCCCAGCTGCTTCATTGCAAAAACATTAGCTCTGTAATTAATCATGTGAGGCGGAAAATTATGCTTTCTACCATGCCGAGGTAGAAAAGCAACCCTCAAACCATCAAGTTCACTTATAACAATCTTGTCTGATGGCTTTCCGTAAGGAGTATCGATGTCTACTTCCTCCTTAACCTTTAAAAAAGAATAAAATCCAGAACCACCAAATACTCCCACATCTGCTTGAGGCAACCTCTTCATAGTCTCCCCTCTCTGACAAAATTTTTAAATAAATCTTCAATAGGTCTTAAGTAACTTAAGTACCAAAAATATAGACCTTGCACCCTTCAAAAAGCCTTGCCCCTAGATACAGTAGATAGATATAGTAAAATGATACAGGTAAGATTTTAGTATAATCAGGATTTCAAATCTATATAAAAGAGAGAAAATCATTGTAATGTATAAGGAAATAATGGAGAGAGAGCTAATTTCAAATCTATATAAAACAGAGAAAATCCAGCCAAACTTTATAAAAATCTCTTTAACTTTATAAAAACCCTCTCCTCGCCCTGTAAACTTTTTCCATCGACATAAGGCTTTAACTTTATAAAAACCCTCTTTTTAACTATAATTAGCACAAGTAGAGCATAAGTAGAAAGGATAGCCATGTTGAAGGTACTAAACTTAAGAACCTCTCATAGAGTCGATCTTGTAGATATCACATCTGAAATAGAAAATATAATATCAGAGTCAAACATAACTGAGGGGATTTGTTGCCTTTTTGTACCTCAT
>JACIXO010000130.1 GCA_014360385.1 Actinomycetota bacterium
ATGCGAGATGACATCAAGCAGGTTAGAAAAGTGGCAGAAAATCTAGGCAGAGTAGTGGCCTTGATGGTGGATTTACAGGGTCCAAAGTTGCGGGTTGGAATTTTACCTGGCTCTGGAGTGAAGCTACGGAAGGGGGACTTAGTAACTCTCGTTCCGGAGGAAACTTCATCTTGTAATGAAGGTATGGTTCCTCTTGGAAATCCTGAACTTATAAATGATCTAAAGATTAGCCACAGGATATACCTTGATGATGGAGAAATGGAATTAAGGGTGACTGGCACTGGCAAAAGAGGTGTAACATGCCAGGTCGTCGTTGGTGGATGCCTGTTATCTCGCAAAGGAATAAACCTACCGGATACAGCTATAAGTATCCCGACCATAACTTCGAAAGATGTTGAGGATATAGCTTTAGGCTGGGGTTTTTTAAACCCGTTAGCATATAAGGTGTTTAAGGTATTTTCTTTTCTAATTAACACAACACAACAAATCTGGCATATATATCTCCACTGAAAGCAGTCTTATAAGGTATGGATAAAATAATACTACACATTTTCCTGGCATCAACCCATTCTGGTAAAGCAAGAACCATTGATTCCCCGAACGAGTAATTGAATTGAACATTCCCAATAGTGGAGAGATATTTTATAGATTTTATGGCTAAGTCAATAAATTTTGGGGTGGGTGTAAATTCAAAAGAAATCATTTTGATTGGTTGAGATAAGCCTTTAATAACCTGATATTCAAATCCCTCAACATCTATCTTGCAAACTGCAGGGCTACCATATTCTTCAATTAATTTGTCTAGAGTAGTAATTGGAACTGAAACAGCCTTATGCCATTGGAAAGCCGAGGTAGATGTAAAAAACATATCACTTTCTTTAACGCAATCTATCCATTCCCTCGACATAGATGAAACAGTATGTGAATTACTGAGTATTAAGTTTCCTTTACCTTCTTTTGCTCCGAGTGCCTTGTGAACTAAAAATACCCTATTGTCATTACCATATTTTTTCAGTAATTTTCGCATGCAATTATTCTGGGGTTCAACAGCCACTACAGTAGCTCCAAGTCTAAGAAAGACCCTGGTTCTATTGCCTATATTAGCACCTATATCAAAGCATAGATCACCTTTGCCTACAAATTGAGAATAGAATCTTATCAACTTTCGTCTGCTCAAGATGTTTGATATAGCTAAAACTGTAACATATACACCATTGTACAACCTGAACAGTCTGAGTAATTTAACAAAGACATTCAGTGCTTTTATGGGTATTAAACCTGATTTGGTACAGCTTGTTTTACTATCATTTCTTATTCTGATTTTTTTGATATAATCTGTAACAAAACTCACATTTAAAACCTTCTTGGTCTTTCTCTTCGTGGACGAGCTTCATCAACTTTTAAAGTACGTCCAATAAAATTATAGCCGTCTAGTTCTTCTTTAGCTTTTTCAGCTTCAGATGGATCAGACATTTCGACAAATCCAAAACCCTTCCCTGAAATTATTTCGATTTGCCTAACCTTACCATATTTAGAGAAAAGCTCTTCCAGTTGCTTATTGGTAGCAGAATAATCAAGATTTCCTACATAAAGTTTACTACCTTGCATTTTTCCAACCTCCTTTTCTTTTTCTTACTTCTCTAAGCAAAATAACACTGCCTTTGGAGGTAGGTGCAAGATATTTTATTTATATTTTGCCCTAACGTTCCAAGGGTAATGTCATTAAATATAAGAGAAGCTTAATTATAACTTTTTTTATAAAATATAGCTAACAGTTTTTTAATTGTAAGCATTTCTTTTTCCGTGATAAAAAACGAATTATTGAATCAAGTTTCTACCACCATACCTGTGGATAAGAAGGTCACCTATTACGAAAATTACTCCTCCACTTATAAATCCAATTATTATTGAATCAAAGCCGCCGTGTCTGAAAGCTTCTTCCATAAGCCCAAAAGTAAGTGCACAAATAAGTGTCCCTGAACCAAAAGCCATAATAGCGGCAATTATTCTTTGGCTAATTTTAAAGGTGTTACCGATAATAGCTCCAAATAATAATGAAGAGCTTGTAACCAAGGCGTAAACAATTATTTTCAGCATTTGAGTTTAAGTGTTTTGGTAATAGGTTACGTCACTAGAAGCACTTAAATTTCCTCTTTACCTTTTCCTCTTCACCTAATTCATTTAGTTATTTCATTTAATTATTAAAATATCTTTTAGAGGAAGTCTTTTCTGGGGTTTTGGAGTGTAGCTTTCATCTTTATATCCAACAGCAAGAATTGCAACTATTTTCCAGCCTGGCGGTATGTCTAAGATTTTTCTTATCTTCTTTTCGCTGAACCAGCCTATCCAGCAGGATGAGAGTCCTAGCTCCTCTGCCTCAAGTACAATATGTTCTGCTGCTATTGCTACGTCCATGATATGATAGGGAATTCGCGAAAGTCTTTCTCCCATGTAGTGGGTCAATAAGCTTTTCTTTACTGCACAGCACACAATAAGAAGTGGTGCACTTTTTGCCCATGTGTTTATTATACCAAGAGCACTGCTTGAGATTTCCAAAAGTAATTCCTTACTCTTAACTACTATAAACCTCCAGGGTTGTCTATTTGTTGCAGAGGGTGCAAGTCTTGCAGCTTCTATGAGTTTTAAGATTTTTTCGTCCTCTACAGGAATATTTTTGAATTTTCTTACACTCCTTCGTTTCTTTATTATCTCGAATACCAAGTTTTTGTCATTGGAAACTGGCATGTACTCACCTCTCTGTTTGAATTAAGGTTAACGTAGACTACCATATTGAAATTGTAACTCTTTCCCAATTTCCAAAAGTTTGGTCCTAAAGTCTATTGATGTCTCACCTTATTTTTTATTTTTTTGTAATCAGAGTTTACAGTTAGAATAGTTTCCACATATTCCTGTACCTTCTCTGTACTATCATACTACTATGGGTAATTATCTTTGTAAACAAAAGGAGCTATGGTTTCTGTTATATGTCAAAAGCCCAATTGGGTTATAAGGTTCGCTAGTGCATCTGATGGTCTATGTTTTCTAAATATTATATTGTAGAGTGTGTTAAGAAGAGGGAGTTCTCGTTCAAGGTAACTTGAGAAGTTTATGTCTGTTTCAACTTTTTGCTGTCCTTTACAATATTTTTTCCGGGATTTAAGTTGTAGAATATTGTAGCAATCTTTAAGCCAGGGTATGGCAAGTTTCAAGGCAATATATCCTTCTCCATATTCTCCTTCTTTATACATCTTCTTAAAGGCTTCTTCACTATCAACTCCCTTACCAATCATTTCACCGTATCTTCTATTTCGTCCTGCAGCTGAAGTCACATGAAGATCTCCAACGCCAGCAAGATCGTATGCTGTTTGTTTTTCCCTTCCTGCAAGGTCTACTATTTTTGCAATTTCAGAAACTCCCTGGTTAAAAAGAAATGCAACAACATTGTGATAAAAACCATCCATTTTTGATTTATATAATCCATCGCATATGCCAGCGGCAATAGCATATATATTTTTAAAAGTTGAGCATATTTCTACACCTTCCAGATCGGAAGTGGGGAAAATCCTGTAGTAAGATGTAGAAAAGCTGGGCAGTATGCTTTTTATCTCATCATGGGAAATTCCATACATTGTTGCAGAGGGTATTCTTAAGGCAAGGTCAAGTGCCCTGACAGGACCTCCTATTGTAGTCCAGTAAAACCTCTTTTTTGGGAATTTCTTTTTATACATGTCGAAAGCTGCTTCGGTTGCCCTTAATACCTTTCCATTATATTGAACAAGACCCTTGGTAAGCTTGAAGAAGTAATACTGTTTTCTTAAGTCTAGGTTATCTAACATCATGTTAAAGACTTTAACAAAGCCTTCGCTAGCAACTGCAATGAAGATTATGTCAGCATCTTTTAGAGCATTAGCCAGGTCATGCCAGTAGAAGAGTTTGACACCTGGTGGAAGAGGCTTCTTAAGTTTTGGATGATAGCCTTTCATGGAGGATTCTATAAGTTTGTTGTCCAGCCATGTTCCCCATAGGTTTACTTCCAGTCTGTTATCTGAGAGAGGGAAGGTAATGGCGCTTCCCATGTAACCTGCGCCCAGGACTGTTACTTTTGCTGTCATTTATCCTCCACAAAAACCTTTAAAAATAAACATTAGTATAGAAATTATATGGAAATAAAAGTAGAAGATAAAGGTATAAGATGCAAAACAATAAAAGTAACGATGGTAACAAATTAAGTAAATCAACCAAAAAAGATTTATGCACATTTATTCACATTTAATTATAGTCTTAAACCTTTGTGCATCTTTAGCCATTGATAGGTTATTAAATAGACAGTAGTTTACAGGTTTGTCACACATTTTCTTAAGCTCTTCTAAATCTTTATAAGTGTATTCATACTTAAGATTGTAACCCGGCCTTCCGTGCAGTCTAAAATAGTTTATAGCTCCATACGTAGGTCTTTGCTTGAAAGGATCAACACAATGAATGAGGTCTAGCTTTCTTGATAGCTCCATAATTTCCTCTTCCTTCCAGTCACCTCTGAGCTCCCAGACAAAAATATAACTCCTACGCTCAATTGTATTAAAAAAGTTAATAAGATTTTCTTTATTTTCCAATGTAGGCTTAAAACTACCAGGGCACTGGAATAATATAATCCTACTATTAAGGATTCTTGCAATTTCATCTATTCTTTCCCATGCATCGAAAACCTCCTTTGTAGGCTTAAAGAATCCGTAATTTTGTTTCTCTTCATCAGGAATATTT
>JACIXO010000131.1 GCA_014360385.1 Actinomycetota bacterium
GATTTTGAGAGCATCTCTATCCAAGGTAAAAGAAATAAATTTTAGGATATTCAATAGCTTATACCCCTCCATGAAAAAAGTTAAAGAAATAGGCATACCTCTTTTTGAAAGCTGGATGGAACTTCTCGAATTTGTGGTAACAGCTTATCTTGATGAAATATTCGAAAGCAAAGAAATTGGTCTGGATGAGGTAGACAGGCTCAAAATACTAATCTCAGAAATAAAGTACTGGCCAGTAAAGCTAAATAAAACATATATAGGCCAGAAAATAAACAAAACCATAAACAAAATTGTAACAAAGCTTTTTGGAGACCCTGAAAATATGAATAATCTTGCAATTTTAGAATCAATATTAAAAGTTTCTGAGGAAATAGGCATAATCCCGGATTTACTAAAAGCCCAGAATATATATTTTATAATTGCAAAGCAAACATACCCTCAAATGATTAAAAAAGCAGAGAGCGGGGATAAGAATGCAAGAAGATGGGTTGAAAATTTCAAGGTGTTAAACGACTACTTTCCAGCAAAAAGTTTCTAGAATAGGAAGAAAGGGCGTAATTAAAAACCGGCTTTAAAATAAACTAAAATAATCTGCATAAAAAATAATCTTCATAATTTTTCCCGGGCCTTAAATGAGTACTTTCCAACAAGAGAATTTCAGAAACAATAAAAGTAAAAACAATGTATTTAAGAAAAGAGGAAGTGGTATACTACTTCACCTGACGTCACTTCCATCAGAATATGGAATTGGAGATATGGGTCCATGGTCCCTAAAATTCTGTAATTTTCTCTCTAAATCAGGCCAGAGCTACTGGCAGATCTTACCTCTTAACCCGGTAGATTCGGTCCTTGGTAATTCTCCTTACAATAGCACCTCATCATTTGCCGGGAGTACCCTATTTATAAGCCCTGAGCTTCTCTTCCATGATGGTTTCCTTTCAAGGGAAGAAATAACAAATATCCCAAAAATCCCATCTAGAAGAGTTGAGTATGTAAAAGTTACAAAATATAAGACTTCGCTTCTGGAAAAGGCTTTTCAAAAATTTGAACTAGAAAGAAAAAGAGAAACAAAAATATACCAGGGCTCAGAGAAACAGAAAATCGCCAGAGAGTCAAATGATATAATTAGGTGTGGAGAAGAAAGTTCGTTTGACTTTAAAGAGACAGCTAAGTTTAAAGAGAAAAGCTTTGAAGAATTTTGTATCCGCAATAGTGACTGGCTTGAAGATTTCTCTCTTTTTTCTGTTCTTAAGAAAAGATTCAGTGGAAAAAGCTGGAACAGGTGGCCCGAAGAGATAAAGAATAGAAACCCTAAAGTCTTAAAAGAGATAGGAAAGCGCTACCAGGAAGAGATTAGATTTGAAAAATTCTCACAATACCTTTTCTTTAAGCAATGGCTTTATCTTAAGAAATATTGCAATGAGAATAACATAAGCATAATCGGGGATATTCCCCTCTATGTAAGCTACGACAGTGCAGATGTATGGAGTAACCCTGAAGTTTTCAAACTTGATGAACAAAAAATACCGAAATTTGTCTCAGGGGTTCCTCCAGATTACTTTAGCCCCACAGGACAACTATGGGGTAATCCTGTATACAACTGGGAACTTCTGGATAAAACTGGATATAGATGGTGGATTAGAAGGCTTGAACATCACTTAAGTCTTTTTGACATAGTAAGAATAGACCACTTCAGAGGTCTTGTTGCATACTGGGAAGTCCCATGGGGTGAAAAAACTGCTCTCCATGGGAAGTGGGTAGAGGCTCCAGCACATAATTTCTTTAAGAGAGTGTTCGAACATTTCGGAAATCTACCAATAATAGCAGAAGATTTAGGTCTAATTACCCCCGAGGTAAAGGAAGTAATGTCCAAGTTTGGAATTCCTGGAATGAAGGTTTTATTGTTTGCATTTTCTGAAGACAATCCTTCACATCCCTATCTTCCTCATAACTATAACAAAAATTGCATTGTGTATACAGGAACACACGATACCAATACTGTAAGAGGGTGGTTTGAAAAAGAAGCATCTGACAACGAGAAAAAAAGACTATTTAATTACATAGGAAAAAGAATAAAAACAAAAGAAATTCACTGGGAGCTTATTAGATTGGCAATGATGTCAGTAGCAACTGTAGCCATATTTCCAATGCAAGATATCCTTGGGCTTGGAGAAAAGGCAAGAATGAATAAGCCGGCCACCATAGGAGAAAGAAACTGGACCTGGAGACTCTGTTCCTCTCAACTTAAAGAGGAACTCGCTTACAAGCTTGGCCAGGTAACTAAGATTTATGGGAGGTAATTCAAAAAATTTACAGGCAAGACCAACAGTGAAGTAGTGAAGTTAGTAAAATCCTACACTACAGGAGAGTTTAACCTTGTAATAGCATTCGATTTTCCAGTTTTGTCATCAATATCAATAAGAACTGCGTTTATCCAGTTATTCTCGTTTGCTACCTTGAATTTTTGAGGCATAAGTGTTAGAAATCTTTCAATCACTATTTCCTTTCTCATTCCAATAACAGAATTCATTGGTCCGACCATGCCGACATCTGTAATATAAGCAGTTCCTCCAGGAAGTATCCTTTCATCCGCTGTCTGGACATGGGTGTGTGTTCCAACAACAGCGCTAACCCTGCCATCTAAAAACCACGCCATTGCTAATTTTTCAGAGGTAGCCTCGCCGTGGAAATCAACTATTATTATTGGAGTCTGTTTAGCTATATTATTGACTATTTTATCAACACACCTGAAAGGGCAATCATAATTTTCAATAAATATTCTTCCACAGATGTTTATTACTGCAACCTTCCTCCCACCAGTTTTCTCGTTCGAAAACACATAAAAGCCACTCCCGGGAGTCTCAGGAGGATAATTTGCCGGTTTTAATAACCTGGGCTCCTTTTCAATATACGAATAGATCTCCCTCTTTTTATAAATATGATTTCCTGAGGTCACAACATCTATTCCCATATCTAAAAGACTGTTACAGATGTCAGGGGTTATCCCCAGTCCTCCAGCTGCATTTTCGCCATTTGCTATCACAATGTCGACACTACTTTCTTTCACTATGTCTGGCAACTTTCTTTTGACACACTCCCTTCCTGGCTTTCCAAAAATATCCCCCAAAAATAGTACTCTCAAATTCGAGCCTTTCTAGACTACATTTTTTACTTTCCCAAAACTCTCCAGGGACAGGAATATATGTTAAATCTTTGTCCCCGTGCATAGCCAATTAAAGTCAAATTCAGTCTCCGAGCCAAAAGTGCAGCACCATAAGAAACAGAGCAGTCGGTTACCACCAAAGGAACAGATACTTTCGCAGCTTTGTAAACTGTATCCAGTGTAATTCTGCCTGTAGTAAAGATTATCTTATCTGAGAGATTGATACTGTTTAAAAAGGCATAACCTATAACCTTATCTATAGAATTGTGCCTACCCAGATCTTCCATAATTACAAGAAGCTTCCCTTCTCTATCGAACAAAGCTGAACTATGAAGGCCACCAATCCGCTTTCTATACTCCTGGTGAGAGCTGGTCTCCAGATTCAATTTTAGAATAATATCCTGGTAAAAGATAGCCTTTCCACTCACCTCTGAAATATCACCTTCAATGATAAGATCATCAATACTTCCACAACCTGATGATAGATACAATTGGAAGTTTTTGTTCTTCCTTATAGTTCTTAGCGACTCCTCTCCATCAACCTCGACATTCACCACTGCCTTCCTGGAAGGCAGAGCAAATTTTTCTTTTTTTGCCCTGCCGGCTACTGATACAGCCCTCTCACCTGCTTCAACATCACAAAGGCTAACAGTGTTTATTCTAGAATAGTGACAGATATACCCATTCGATATAAGATATCCCACAACAAGCTCAATTTCATTTTCAGGAGAACAGGACACGACTGAAACTGTCTCATCGTTAAGGATAATTGTTAAAAGAAGCTCAGAAGGCAGGGTATCATCTATTTTCTCCCATCCGAGAAGAGGTTTTACCTTTATAGCCTCTATTTTGTTACCTAATCCCAGAAATTTATCTTCCAATTCCCATCTTCTTCCTTGACAAGAGAAACCTCAATATCCTTATATACCTTCTCTTCGCCGTCATAAGAATCTACCAAATCTATTCCTACTATAGCTATATTGCTTTTGACCTCCACCCATTTGGCTTCCACTGAAACTATATCTGTAACATTTCTAAATTCATTCTTAAAATCATCAAAACTTCTCTGATTTTTATCTTTGGTAGAAATATATTTATATGCTGTCTCATAATCTTTCTCCATGAGAGCAGCAAAAAAACTTTCTACTACTGTCACTGCTTCTTTCATTTGTCTTTCAGAGGAAAACTTCGAAACAACAAAATCCTTAGCTTTCTGATAGCCCTGATAACTACAGCCAAAAAGTGAAAAAACTGTAAGTAAGACTACCATTAATGTTACTCTCACCCTTTTTCCTCTTGCTATTTTTGCTCTCATTCTTTTTAATTTTTGCCCCGGCTATTCTTACCAACAGGAGAAAATAGCATTTACCATTTGAGCACTTGTCTTGAATAGTACAGAGAGAATTATAACTAAAATCTTACATTTATTAAAACAACTTAAAAAGAGATCTTATTTAGTCCTGCTGGTCCCGCGGCTACCCAGGAGTGCTACCTAAGTGGCGTCCCTGGCCCAGTTACCAGTTTTAAATGAGAGAGGTGGTTACCAGAAACGTAAAATAACAAAGTATAATAAAG
>JACIXO010000132.1 GCA_014360385.1 Actinomycetota bacterium
AAAAGTGATGTAGTTAAAGCAGTGTTAGTAAGATCAAAAAAGACATACAGAAGAAAAGATGGTACTTATATAAGATTTGATGAAAATGCTGCTGTTATAATAGACAATCAGAATAACCCCAGGGGCACCCGAATTTTTGGACCTGTAGCAAGGGAGTTAAGAGATAAAAATTTTATGAA
This sequence comes from Actinomycetota bacterium, assembly GCA_014360385.1. Lineage (GTDB taxonomy): Bacteria > Actinomycetota > Humimicrobiia > Humimicrobiales > Humimicrobiaceae > JACIXO01. Next base: position 180 of record JACIXO010000132.1, read on the forward strand.
AATTATTTCTTTATCCCCGGAGGTTATTTAAAAAAGTTATTTTAATAAACTTTAATGAAGTCATTGTAGTACTTAGTATTTTTTAGTTTTGTATGCTCTGTAGCTTTGGTAGCTTTGACTTCAATTGGACTTGATTCGTAAGCTATTTTAAGGTGGAGTGTAAAGATGTTAAAGGTTAAAAAAAATGATAGGGTAAAAGTGATTGCAGGAAAAGACAGAGGTAAGGTGGGAAAAGTTTTGAGGGTAGACCCCAGAAATGAGAGAATATTTGTGGAAGGAATTAATATTATAAAAAAACATACCCGACAGAGAGGCCAGAATCAGCCTGGTGGTATTATAAGCAAAGAAGGACCAATTCATATTTCTAATGTCCAGGTTGTTTGTCCATCCTGTAGTAAACCAGTGAGAGTGGGTTTTGAAATAAAAGAAACCGGTGAAAAAGTAAGAGTGTGCAAAAAATGTAACCAGGAACTATAAGTGTTATAAGGGAATTTCAGGTGTTATAAGGCATAAGGTGATAGATTATGGTGGTAACAATTAAACCAAGACTGAAGGAAAAATATGAAAAAGAAATAGTCCCTCAAATGATGAAGGAATTCAATTATAAAAATGTAATGGAGGTTCCAAAGCTTGAAAAGATAACCATTAACATGGGAGTTGGTTCAGCAACTCAAAATATAAAGGAGCTCGAGTCAGTAGCTCAGGATCTGGCTAAGCTTTCGGGGCAGAAGCCGATAATAACGCGGGCTAAGAAATCAATTGCAGGGTTTAAGGTAAGAAAGGGAAATCCAATAGGATGTAAAGTTACACTCCGGGGGAATAGAATGTACGAGTTTCTGGATCGACTCTTAAATGTGGCTTTACCACGAGTTAGAGACTTTAGAGGACTTTCACCAAACTCTTTTGATGGTTATGGAAATTATACTATTGGTATAAAGGAGCAGTTGATATTCCCTGAGGTTGATTATGACAGTGTCCAGAGTGTCAAGGGAATGAATATTACCATTACTACTACTGCTAAAAGTGACAGGGAAGCAGCAAGTCTTTTGGAGAAGTTTGGTTTCCCATTCAGGAAATAAATATTAGAGAAATATCAGAAGATGTCACTTTTTTGAGGATATGAATGATACATATATGCGGATGTGTAAAAGATGCAATATGAATAATCTAAATTAATACAAATTAGATGCATATAATATCCTAATATTATTCTAGAGATGGCTTAACTTAAAACTGGGAGAATAAACTAGAAGAATAAAAAATAAAAGTTTTGTTAAATGGAGGTTTTATTGGCGAGGAAAGCACTTGTTGTAAAACAGAAAAGAGAACCAAAATTTTCCGTAAGGAAATACAATAGATGTAATAGATGTGGCAGACCAAGGGGTTATTTCAGACGTTTTGGTCTTTGCAGAATTTGTCTGAGGCAGTTAGCTCACGAAGGAAAAATTCCTGGACTTATAAAGTCCAGCTGGTAATAAAGGGGGATAGATGTCTGTAACAGATCCTATAGCAGATATGCTTACAAGAGTAAGAAATGCTAACAGAGCTAAGCATGATAGTGTAGATATCCCTTCTTCAAGGCTAAAGTTGGAGATAACCAGAATATTGTACGAAGAAGGGTACATAAGAGGTTATGAAGTGCGAGAAAACGAAGCCAAACCTGTTATAAGAATCTTCCTCAAATACGATAGAGATAGAAAAGGGGCAATCACCGATTTGAAGAGAATTAGTAAGCCAGGCCTAAGAGTTTATGCCAAAAAGGATGAAATACCTCGTGTGCTTGGAGGCATGGGCATAGTGATACTATCTACGTCCAGGGGAGTATTGACAGGCAAGAAAGCTAAAGAGATTGGTGTTGGCGGCGAAGTTATTTGTTATGTCTGGTAGGCCTAGGAGGGGAGTGTTAAGTGTCTAGAATTGGAAGAAAGCCAATTGTTATACCTGAAGGTGTAAATATTAACATAGATGAGAACAAAGTTGTTGTAAGAGGTCCAAAGGGAGAACTTTCTCTAGAGGTAAATGCATCCATTAAGTTAAATCTGGAGGATTCCAGGCTTACTCTTTCTCCTACCTCTGATGATAGAGATACTAAAGCTAAATTCGGTTTATATAGAAGCCTTATAAATAACATGGTAATAGGTGTAAGCGAAGGTTTCAGTAAAACCTTGAAGATAGTAGGTGTAGGCTACAGGGTAACTAAAAAGGATAAGGCTATAGAACTTCTGGTAGGGTATTCGCACCCTGTGGTGGTAGAGGAAATTCCTGGAATAACTTTTGAAGTTCCAGATGCTACTACTATTGTGGTTAAAGGAATAGATAAACAGAAAGTTGGAGAAATAGCAGCTGAGATCAGAAAAATTAGAAAGCCAGAGCCATATAAAGGTAAAGGCATAAGATATGCTGATGAACTTGTAAGAAGAAAGGCAGGAAAAGCTGCTACGTCGTCAGGAAAATAATTCTAAAATTATTGGAGTGTTTTTATGAGAACAAAAACTGAGAGAGAAAATAAAAGGTTAAGAAGAACATTGAGGGTAAGGAGCAAAATAAAGAGGAACAATAAAAGAAACCTTCCAAAACTTTGTGTTTACAGAAGTAACAAGTATATTTATGGGCAAATAGTTGACCTTGTTACTGGAAGGACCATAGTTACTGTGTCGAGTAAATCTCTTCAGATAGATGGTGATGAAAAAGGAAAAATTAAGGAAAGCTTTCTTGCCGGAAAGCTCCTGGCTGAGAAGGCAAAGGAAAGAAATATATATGAAGTGGTGTTTGACAGAGGTGGATATAAATATCATGGTAGGGTAAAAGCCCTGGCGGAAGGTGCAAGGGAAGGTGGCTTAAAGTTTTAGTGTTTTAGAGGAGGAGGAGGATTTGTGCCTGAGTTTTCTAATGTTTCTGGTGAAAATGAATTAAGCGAGAGAGTTATAAAGGTTAATAGAGTCGCAAAGGTACTGAAAGGCGGGAGAAAATTCAGTTTTACTGCTCTGGTTGTTGTAGGAAATATGAAAGGTAAAGTTGGAGTGGGTTATGGCAAGGGAAGCGAGGTTTCTATTGCTATCCAGAAGGCGATTAACAGGGCTAAGAAGAACATGTTTGAAGTTCCGATTGTTAATGGAACAATTCCTCACGAAGTTGACGCTCACTTTGGGGCAGGTCATGTCTTTATGAAACCCGCTTCTTATGGAACAGGTGTTATAGCAGGTGGTCCAGTTAGAGCTATAATGGAGCTTGCAGGTATCAGAGATGTCTTGACAAAGTCACTGGGAAGCTCCAATGCTTTAAATATAGTTAATGCTACTGTTAAAGGACTTAAGTCTCTTAAGAAACCAGAGGTGGCCAGAGTTGCAACCGAAGTAGGAAGTAGAGAGGAGTGATAAATCTTGAGGCTTTGTGACCTTAAACCAGCTTGTGGTTCTGTTAAAAAAGAAAAAAGAGTGGGTAGAGGTGAGGGTTCAGGTCATGGTAAAACGTCTGGAAGAGGGCATAAGGGACACCTGGCGCGGTCAGGTGGGAGCACCAGGCCCGGTTTTGAAGGTGGCCAGATGCCTCTTCAGAGGAGAGTTCCTCATCTCAGAGGATTTAAAAATACCAGGAAGATAGAGTTTAATATTTTAAATGTGGAAGACCTCAACAGGTTTGATAGCGGAACAGTAGTTGATTTCAAATTGCTGGAAGAAAGTGGTCTTATAAAGAAAAAATACAGCCCGCTTAAAATCTTAGGTGATGGTGAACTTAACAAAAGTCTTGTTGTAAAAGCCAACTATTTCAGCAAGGCTGCAAGAGAGAAGATTGAAAAAGTTGGAGGTAGAGCAGAGGTTGTTTGATGTTTAAAGCTATTCTTAATGCTTTCAGGATCAAGGAGATTAGAAACAGAATATTATTCACATTAGGAATACTTGCTTTGTACAGATTTGGAGCGACTCTTACTGTTCCAGGGGTTGATCCTTCCAAGATTATTGAGCAGGTCCAGACAGGTGTTATTGGCATGCTTGATTTGTTTTCAGGTGGTGCACTGGGCAACTTTGCTGTTTTTTCTCTGGGAATTATGCCGTATATCACCGCTTCTATCATTATGCAACTTCTCCAGGCAGTCATACCCAAGCTTGAAGAGTGGGCCAAAGAGGGGGAAACTGGCCGCAGAAGAATAAATCAGATAGCAAGATACATGACAGTCGGTCTATCATTTATCCAGTCCACCGCAATGGTTTTCTTCTTTAGAAATTTTGGTGCTATTGTTGAGTTTGATTTCGTGCACGTAAGTCTAATAGTTTTGACTCTTACTGCGGGGACGACCTTGATTATGTGGCTGGGGGAGCTTATAAACCTCCATGGTATAGGAAATGGAATATCTCTTATAATATTTGCTTCCATTGTTTCGAGAGTACCAGGTCAGTTAATAACCCTCATAAGGCTTAAAGGCACTGATATATTTTATCTTATTTTGTTCTTTGCCCTGGCTGTAGGTGTGGTAGTAGCAATCGTTCTTATTCTGGA
>JACIXO010000133.1 GCA_014360385.1 Actinomycetota bacterium
GTTTGAAACAAATTCAGTTCCAATCGTTCCATCAATTAAAAATTGGCTGAGGTATAGAAATGGGTCAGTATTATGGAAAACTAACGATCGAAATCAGAACAAAAAGATAGAAAATTGGTTGTTTGGGACTATAAAAAATGGCAAAGAATCCTCTAAAATTAACATTTCTTCTGCATACAAAGTAGATGCATACAAAGTAAATAACAACCTATGGGAATTCAGAATCTGGGGATGGATCCCGAAAAGTTATAATCCTGAAGGATTTAACAGAGAAAACTTTTTAAATAATCTTAAAAATGCTTTAAACGGAAGTGGAAAATTTAAGATGCCTTGGAATGAACTTCTTGATAATAAAACTAACCAAACTCAAAACCACAAGCTCATAGTCTGGCGGGAATTTGAGTCCCCAAGAGATACAATTAAACCGAACGAAACCAGCATAGAAAATTTCATCCAAAGCCTTTTAAAAAATGATGGAGGTTATCAATGAGTTACGATTTTTATACAAATTTTAAGATTGATAATAAAGAAGATGTGGATAATCTCATATCTACTTCAGGGAAGTTTGCAAATATTGAAGATGTGCTCTCAAGGGTCATGCTTTTGATGACTGCCCTTAAAGATGATGACTTAAAAGATTATGCCAGAGTAGGGGAAAGAAATTCCCCATGTGGTCTAAAAGCGCTCATTCATTCCAATGGGAACTACAATGATTATCTAAAATATAAATTATCCGAGATCAGCCTCATTGGTATAAATCTTCCTATAGACATTTTAAACCTTCCTGAAGGAAGCTGGTTTATTGAAATCCCTTTAACATTGAAAAAGCCCTTTATCTCAAAAGATGATGTCCCACTTTATATCATTGAAAACCCGGTGCGGAAGGACAAGGTTTTTGGTGTCCCTTTTACATCAGCTATGGCATGGAAGGGAAACCTGAGATGGACAATGATGAAAATCCATCTGGAATCAAAAACAAGTGATCCCGACGGATTTGCAGAAACTCGCTATAAGCACACCCTCTTATTTGGAATCGAAAAGGAAATAGAAGCGGAAGCAAAAGGATGGATAAAATATCTGGATGAACTTTGCCCGGATGCGAGAGAACGCTATAGAGCTAAACTAAAAAAAGAATTTGGTAAAGAAGAAACTCCTTCTCTTACAGGGATGCTCTACTTCTATCCTACTTTCTGGAATAGAATCGATATTGAAGTTATCAATCCTCATGATAGAAAAACAAAAATCGGCAAAAATCCCATCTATTATGAAGTTGTCCCCGCAGGAGCAAAGGGATTTTTCAGGATTCTGTATTTGCCATTTTATTATTTGGGAAAGACATTATCTGAGATAAAGATAAAGATCATCAAAGACCTTAAGGAAGTTGTATCAGGCTTAAAAGCAATGATGCTCACCTACGGATTCTCAGCAAAGAAGTCTTCAGGATATGGAGTAATTGAGGATAACTGGGATAAAGAAGTAAGTAGGTTGGTGATAAATAGGCTTTCAAATACTGTAAGGTTCAGCAATTTTAAAGAATTAGAGGAAGAGATTAAGAAAATTCTGGAGGCAGAGCTGTGAATGATCTCTTGCGAAAGTTAGAAGACAACAGAACATCTATTCTCCTTGCAGAGATTGGAGCATATTTGCATGATTTAGGTAAAGCAAGAAAAGGATTTGTTGAGCATTATGCACATAACGGTAGTTCTGGATGGGATGGGCATAATTTCCCGTCAATTTTCCCTGATAAATTAAAACAGATAATGTCCACAACTAAAGTGCAAATCTGTAATGAAGAGGTCTCTTTATTGGATTTTATAGAAAAGCATCATAAGGAAAAAGAGGCGGGTGGGAATTTATCTGATTGTGATGTTCCCTTATTACTTCGTTTACTCTATGCTGGTTGGAATGGTTACGATGGTATGGATTCTGGCTTGGATAAAGGGTATGCTCAAGCAAAACAGTCAAAAAATAATATGTTTATTTCAACTGCATTTGGAAACGAACCAGAAGAAAACAAGATAGAGAATGCAGAGAAGATGACAGAAGAACTATACAATATTATTAAGAATGCTCTGGATAGATACATGACTGATAACAGTATTATCAATTTCAGAAAAAAAGTCATAGAGGACACTAAAGCTTATTATCATAAATTTTTGGGTGAGACTCGACGTTCTGCTAATGATATAACCTTATTTGATCATTCATATTCCGTAGCATCGCTTTATAAATGTGCAATTGCAAAAAATATATTAGATTATACCAATGCCTCATTTGATCCTTTAGATTTTAACTTGAAGATTCTATCTGTTAATTTAGACATAATATACTTGTTCACTAAGGGTGTCAAAATAGGTGATGTGGTGGGGTATGGAGAAAAAATAGACAAAGCGATTAATACAATTAAGACTATGGTTGAGGAGAGATATCCCCTTGGCAATGAGATCTATCGCGATACAAGCGGTATTTACTTTTTAATTCCTGATATAAAAGTAGAAGAGTTAAGAGATAAAATATTGAACAAATTGAAAGAAATAGAACCTGAATTGATGCCGGAAATTACAGTAAAAGAAATGTCAGAGCCAGAGTCTAATGATTATAAATTTGACTGCAAAAATCAACAACAAATTCCTTCTTATATAAAGTCGCAAAGAAATTCATTAGAAGAAAATTTGAGGAAGAGTTTAATAAGAATACTTCCAGAAGCAAGGAATTCTGCCCTTCAAGAAGTATATTACCCTGCATCATCAGAGCGATTCTTCTTAGAGAAATTTAAAAACGATTGGAACGGGCAAGAGATTTGTCCTATTTGCCGTTTACGCCCAATGAAAGAAAATTCTGATGGATGTGAATATTGCCTTGAGAGAAGAAAAGGGCGTGCAAAAGATTGGATTAAAAACTCCAGACATACCATTTGGCTTGATGAGGTTTCTGATCATAACGATAGGGTTGCCCTTATTATTGGGGGCTTTATTCTGGATAATTGGTTAAACGGGTCTTTCATTAAAACTATGGCTATCAAAACAAATCCCATAAAATCTAAAAATCCCTCTCCTGCGCGGATCAGACGTTGCTGGGAAACTACTAAAGAATTCATCAATTCTACTGTATTTGAGGATATACTCAAAAAGTATCCCTATGGAAGCAACTTCCCTTTTAAAGAACTCAGAACAAAACGGATAGAATTTACCATAGATCCCAACCTACGAATTCTCATAGGATCAACCTGTGATATTAACATTGATGGGATAAGACTAAGCCCAGTTTGTATTGATGAGAATCAAGGTCTTTTTGTGACCACCACCAATCTCCAGATTTTATCTAACAAAGGTAAAACAATAGATGAGATCGCTTTATGGATGCAGGGGAAAAACATAAAAGTAAAAAAAGAGGATACTAATAAATGTCGCGAAGGATTTAAAATATCCAGTGCAAAATCAGCAGAAACTAAATTTCAAGATTTTCTGCCTTATGTGAAAATCTACGATTTTCCTGATCAATTTATGGCTCTTGTTCCTGCTTATGATGCCCTTGATATTGCGAAAAAAATTCTTGAAGAATACAAAATTCAATTTTCAAAGGTAAGGGATAGATTGCCGTTTCATTTAGGCATTATTGCCTTCCATAGAAGAACTCCTTTATATGTGGCAATGGATGCAGGGAAAAGGCTTATAAAGGCATTTAGCTCTGGCACTAAAACAATAAGGGCAAGCGTTAATTCAATTGCTAATACACAGCACAACAGATTAGGTAACTATGTAAAAAAATTAACCTTGAAACCTGACCCCTGTTATTCCTCTGTTCCGCTTATCTGGAGCATATCCTATTCTACAGGTGATCCAAACCAACCAGATGAATGGCATCCTTATATCAGGTTTAATGGAAGCAATCCTAATAGAGGAAATTACTCTTTTGATTATACTGGAAATGGTGATTATGTGGTTCATGTAAAGGAATTACGCATTAATGATTGTATAAACATTGAACCTTCATACTTTAAGTTTATTTATCTTGAAAGTGCTGCAGACAGGTTTAGAATTGATGATAATTTAAGACCACTTGATGATATCAAGCGTCTGGATGAGTTATGGAAGGACATACAAAGTATTTTAAAGGCAAAAAATCTTGGGACTTCACAGCTCCATGCCTTCTGGCAGGAAGTAAAGAAAAGATATGAGGATTATAAAGGCGATTCAGTATGGGAGAATTTTGTGAAATCATCTATTACAAATATTTTGAAGATGTCTGCCCAAAAGGACGCTGAATTATTCAATAAGCTTTTCCAGGCAGTAAAGGATGGTTTGTTAGACCTTTGCCTGTATTGGAATCTTCAAGTCAGGAAAATAAAGCCCGAAAAACAGGAGGTTATGACATGAGTGAAGATATGCATGATCACAAAACATATTATGCAATAGCTCTTGATCCAATTCATATCGGCTCTGGTGGCTCAAGGCTGGGAAGAGTTGATTTGCCTATAATAAGAGAGCCAGGGACAAATCTTCCAAAGATACCAGGGACAAGCCTAAGTGGACCTGCGAGGGCATATACTGTATTACAGACTAATAAATACTTTTGGAAAGGCGACGATGG
>JACIXO010000134.1 GCA_014360385.1 Actinomycetota bacterium
ATCTCTACATAAGGCAAAGCAAGGAAACCTTTTAAGAGGTTCTCAAGAGCTTCTTTGTCTTTTATATCCTTTAAAATCTTGGCAATAGTATAACCACAAATTACAATTTTATCTCCTTTTATTAATGTTTCTAACAAAAATGCATATTTTGTTTTATCGTTTTCAAAATAATCTAACCATATAGAGCTATCTGCTATTGCCATAAAAGACATCATTTTTGCCATATGAGGGAGATTAATAGAGACGCTAAAGTATATAAAAAAAGGAAAATATAAGGAATTGCGAGAATAAGAGGGATATATTTTTCAACCCTTGTAAGTTGTAAATACTTACTTTTTTCTTTTCCCTCTCCTAATAGCTCCCATTCTCTATCATAACAAGGAAATGGTAGGTGTTGCTCCATTTCGTGGATCACTTTGAATTTTCCTGAATTAAGCTGTCTATAAGATCGTATGTTTATATGCCATAAAATACATAAAGCCATTCCTAACAGGGATACAATGATAAATATTAGAGATTGATTAAACTTACCTACACTTACTAATATTGAAAGTAAAGCAAGTAAACCAGATAATAAAGAAATATAAAATTTGTTTGTCTGCATTCTTCTTTCGCTTATTCGATCTACCATCTCCACATATAACTTATACTCTTCTAGTAAGTGTTCACCAAATTTTTCATCGTATTTGTTTATATTCATATAGCCAGCCTTCTTATAGTTGATACAATTGAATCTGTATTCCACCCCACTATCTCATCTGCATTTTCAGATACAACTTGAGAGATATTAGTTTGAGCCCATGGTTTTACTGCTATAATAGGCTTAGGAACTTGAAACTCTGACTTTGCTATTTTGATTTCTCTTTTAATCCAAGTGCTATACGTTGCATACACACCAGCCATTACCAAAATCACATGACAAGGAGCCATTTTTGTTTTTATTGCTTCATAAAGTTCTTGTGAGTTAGGAGCATTATGAATAGGATCATCTTTCGGAACAGAATAGTCTTTAAAATAGAAATATGGAGCTTGTTTGAGAAGCCTTATTAGTTTTTCATATGCATCACTATAACTCCACGAATGACTAAGAAAAATGTTATAAGTTTTTAACTCAGGCATTTTCTCCTCCTTGTTAACTTTTTATGAGCCTTCCTTTAAAACTCAACAAATTTTCCTTTTGTTTAATTCTTATGAACTCTCTACAAGCAATATTAACAGCCCTACTTTTCTTTTTCTGTCCTGTAATCCTTAATAACTCCTCAAGCAGGTCTTTATCCATTGAAACAGTGAATCTTAAAATATTTTTTTGAATGTTCATGCTTTCCGACTTTTGCCATTTCATAACACTATAAATATACTCTTTAAAGATGCTTTTGTCAAGTGATATTTTCACCAAAATTAAGGCTTATTTTTGTGATTTACAAAATGACCCCATATTGTAATTACAAACCTGAGGATAAAAGAAGAAGTCAATAAGCGGTCAAAGGAAAAGGAAGAATTAGAGAAAAAACTTGAAGAAATAAGGCTTAAAATAAGGAGAAAGGAAAGCACGGTCATTGATTTTGAAATAATAAAGAAAGGATTTGAAGGATTTTATAAGGTTTATCCCTCACTTGAACCAAAGGAAAGGCAGGCACTGGCAAGGCTTTTCATAAAAGAGGTAAAAATCTTCAATGATAAAATAGATGTTGAATTTCTTGAGTTTCCAGAACTTGCCCATCGGGAGCCTCTCCAGATTTTGAAAGAGCCGTCAATTAGGGGAGCCATCTTAATGGCTGTTTCAAACTCCTTCAATGTCTCCTTCCGACTTATCCGCACAAGAGAAAAGGCAGGAAAAATAAAACTCTCTCTTTCTCCTATTCTGGATTGATAATGAACGCACCTGCACCTGCCCCCAAAGAGGAAAATTTTTTTAAAAAAGACTTGACTTTTTGATTTTCTTTGCTATATATTATTATGTGATGTTAAACGATGATAAACTTTGGCAAGCTCAAAAGGAGTTAAAACTATGATGGAAGGGTTTGGAGAAATAATGACCCTTGAGGAGACCGCAAAATATTTAAAAATAGGAAAATCTACTCTTTATAAGATGGCAAGGGAAGGAAAAATCCCTGCTGTGAAAATTGCTAACCAATGGAGATTTAGAAAAGAAGATGTTGATAAATGGCTTCAGGAAGTAGGAAATAAAGAAATTTTTTCCAACAAAGAAAAATAAATTTTTCTCTTTTATCCTTATTTTAAAATCCGAAAGTTTGAGGGCTGGGAACTTTTTGGTATTTATGAAGATGCGGGCTTCTCTGTCGCTTAAATTTTATTTTTTGATAGATCTTCAAAAATTTCTTTAAGTCCGGCTGTATTAACAAAGAAATTGTTAGGATTCTCTTTTAAATATTTTTCAATATCTTCCTTTTGTCTGTTTACTTTTGAGCTGTTCTCGGGTGGAGTCCAAATGAAATTATTAAAATAGACACCGTCCACAAATGAAAGATAATGAATAAATTCCGAATTTTCTGAATATTTTATAAACTCTATTGTCTCAACAATTTGTTTATCTTGAGCACCACCAGATTCTTTAATATGCTTAGCTTCTATTATGAAGAAATGATCACCTATTTTCAAAACAATGTCTGGCTTTTTCCCTTGATGGTTTTTTCCAAATTGATAAGCAATATTGAATCTTTCACGAAATGACTCGAAAAGTTTTTTATCTTCTTTATCAGGCAAAAAATATCCTCGATTGCAGTTTTCAACTTCTTTAATTGTTCTTAAATGTTCATTTTCCTTTAAACCAAGTATTTTACTTGCCAAATCTAATACTTTTATTATTCCAGCTGTTCCCTTTTTTCTGGAAACTCCACTATCATATAGTGCTTGAACCGTAACATTTGAATAACCCAATTTTTCGTATAGTTGTCTTCTGCGTAAACAATACGTTTCTAATAATTCAGCCAAAATAATTTTATGGTTGGGTAATTTCTTAAATACAGAAAAGGACATATCTAAAGCCTTCCAGAATGCAATAAATTCTGTATATTGTATTTTATCGTTGGATATTATGATTTCATAAATCTCATTAAGTATTTCCCCTGCGGCTTTTTTGTCTTTCTCAAGCATTACACAGTAACTTATGATCAGTTCCCTTAATCTTTCTACTTTCCGGATCAATTCTTTATCTTCAATAATTACTTCATCAAATATGTAATACTCATCCACTGCAGCTTCTGGATTCTTAAGAGATATTTGCCAATATTCTAAATTCCTTTTTAACACCATAGTCATAACCCCTTTAATTGATTAAAAGATTTAACAAAAGAAATTATACTCTCAACATCCTTTTTCTCAATTAAATTTTTAAATTCGTCTTTTTCATTCTCTTTTAAAGCCAAAATAGGGAAGGTTTCTATCAGCTCTTTCGCCTGTGAAAGTCCTAAATACTTTCTTGTGTATTCACTATTAGAATATTTATAAGTTGTCATAAATTCACTATCGGTTTTCTCTCTAAAATATTCCAAAACTAAGTTAAAATATTCTTTTAACAATATCTGATCATCTTTTGATATTTGAGGATTAAAGAATATTTGGATCGGGTGTGTCCTATATCTTGATTTTGAAACCAAAATACCGTCTACCCCAAATACTTCTTTGATTAAATATAATCCTGCTCTTCCATCAAAACTACCTGTGTCAACAGTTCTAATAAAGAGGACATTTGATTTGATTTTCTCATAAAGATTGGCGTTAACATATATTACTTTTTTCTCATACTCTTTTCCATTAAAAGCATTAGCATCTATAACCATAATTTTGTAATTCCCTTTATTTTTCTCAACCTCGTCTATTGTTAAATAATAAGAAACTTTTAATGGCTTAAAAGCTTTATAGTGTTTGACAAATTCTTCAAATTCATTCCCTGCCCTAAAATGATTATTAGGGTCAAGGATGTAGACCTTTTTTTGAATTTCTTTGTTTATCTTCGTCCCTTCAAAAATTATCCTTTCTTTTTTGGGGAATTCTTTTCTTTCAAAAAAGCAAATGATAACATTAGTTCCTGTGAATTCAAAAATTTTTTCCTCAAAAATAAATGCTTTTTTAATGTTATAATACTGAAGAAAATCATCTCTAATTTTATTTGATACTGAAAATCCAAAAAGAAAATTAGAGGGTATAATATAAACCATCTTTTTGATGCCATTTCGAAGATCATTTATTAAAGCTAATTGATATAAATCTTGGTATCCTTTATTTGGTCCTTGAAAATACTCTAAATACTTCTGCGTTTCTTTATGTTTTACAATATAGCCTATATAAAGATAAGGCGGATTAGTGATATGATATACAGGTAAATCGCTATCCAAAATAAAAGTAGGGTAATTTTTAATAGTGTCTCTTTGGATAATATTTCTTTGAGCTATTTCTTTAGGGATTCCATATTTAAGAGCATTTAAAATTGACTTTTCTACTAATTCTTTTTGAATATCAAAAAGGAAAATATGTTTTTTAAAAAATTCAATTCTTTTATCTTCCGGCACTAAATCTAATATTGGTAAAATAAGA
>JACIXO010000135.1 GCA_014360385.1 Actinomycetota bacterium
GATGTAACTATAGATGTATTTCTGAAAAATAAGTGTTTTAGGGATAGGGTTAAGCTCTTAATTAAATCTGGTCATACTCCTTGTGGAGTTTGTTCTTCTTCTGGAAGTTTTGGGCATTCACTGAGTCTGGGTAAAAGTGATCTTGTAACTGTTCTTTCAGCATCACCTATAGCAGCTGATGGAGCAGCTACTGCAATTGCCAACAGAATCAGTACCCCGAATGATATTAAGCCAACGATTGATTGTTTTAAAAAGCTGGATGAACTGAAAGGAATTTTAATAATAAAGGATGATAAGCTTGGTATCTGGGGCAACCTCGAGCTCATCATGTAAAATCTTTAAATCTATAAATCCATTAAAAATTCATTAAATTTTCTTTATATTACTCATGCAGCTATTTATTACTCATGTTGCTATTTTGTATCACTTGTATTTCCTGGCTTTTCGGTCTTCTGGAAGATCTCCTTATTTTCAGAAAGAATACTTTCTCCCTTGAAAATCCCACCTTTTTCTATAGTTAGAGATGCATCTTTTTGGATGAGGTTCCCATAGAGTTTGCCGGTTGAAGTTATTTCTACTTCTCCTGAGGCGATAAGTTCCCCCTTGAGTAAGCCTGCTATGGTAGCGTCTGTGGTTTTAACATTTGCTTCTACTTTTCCTTCTTTTCCTATTATAATTTCCTTTTCTGCCACTATTTCTCCATCCACAGATCCATCTATCCGTATCGAACCCGGGCTGTAAAGTTTACCTTCTATCTTTACTCCCTCTCCTATGATTGTAAGAACCTTACTTGTCTTGGCTTCATTTGTCTTTTTAGAAAACATTTGCTTTTTCTCCTCTATGACTTTTTATAGTTGAAATTTTTGTGGCGGAATAACATTATATCATTTTAGCTTAAAAGCATTAACCCTGTTTCACTTTATGGTAGCATTTATTTCTCCGTGATGGAAAACAAACAACTGAATCGGGCTTAAGTGTTTCGAAAACCGTTTGAAGGCAAAGCGGGCATGGTTCCTCTTGAAAGAGGAGGGCGAAGCTTTAAAAATTCGAGCTAGCTTTGCCTCGCTGGGGCAATGCTAGCGTGTTTTCGAAACACTTTAAGCCCTATTTCTTCTAAGACTCATCTTTGTCCCTATCAAGAAATTGGAAATTCTTCCTAAACTTAACTCTAGCTTATTCAATTTTTATTTGCAAGAATATGAAGAAACGCTATACAATAGTACCAGGACCAACTTTCGATAAGTGGAAAGAGTTTCCCCTGATTTATCTGGAGCAAATCTGGAATAAATTTGAGAGTATAGGCTTAAGATGGGTATACGAAGGCAAAAGAATCTAACCTTATTATATCTTTTCTTTTCATTTCTCTGTATTTTCCTTGGCATTTCTATATTTCTTACCCTACTTACCTCGTGTCAGTTGTTAGGCACTGGTCTAAAGAAAGAGGATCAGACTAAGAGTGAAAACTCTACTATCCGTGGTGGGGATGAGAGGGATGTGGAAAAGGAACTTGAAAAGCCAGCGACTAGGCTTAGTCTCTGGATAGATAATAGCATACCTCTATATTTAAAAATGGTGATCAAGAATGAAGTCAGGAAGAAATTTGGTAGTTTCTCACTGGCTGAAAGCCAGGACAGCGCTGACGTAAAAGTTGGGCTCGATTTTGCAAGTAAATGTTATGGTTCAAGTGAAGATTCATACCAGGCACCTCTTATTCTGGTTCCTGTGGTTTCTTTTTTTACGGTTTGTGATGGGGTAGCCTGGGAGGATTTTCTTAAGTTCTGGAATGGCAATCCACAGTCGCTTTCTTACATAACTGATCAGGGAGGGTTACCACGACTGCTGATTCCAGAGGATATTTTTAACATTCTGGAAGGAGTTCTTGGTAAGTGTGAGGGCGATGTAGAAATTTTGTCCCAGGATTCTCGTGATAGCTTGGCTTATGCCCTAAATAAAGAAGAGAATAGTTTTTCGATTATTCCTTTTGACTGGCTTGAGCCTGGGCTAAAGGCTCTTAATGTAGATAACATGTCAGTTTTTGATAGAAAATTGAATGTTAGAGAATATCCTCTTGCCTTGGGAATAATGGTTGAGGGCAAGAACCCTGATATTGTTCAGGAACTTGAATCAAATATTGGTGAGACTGGTTTTTCCAACAGAGACATAGGTGAACTTGTTACTTTAAATATGACAGGGGTTACTGCTCTTGTGAGAGGTACTGCCAGAAAGATGGAGAAATACGGAGTTTTATATCCAGCCCAGGATATAGCTGAAATTCTGGCTGATGCAGACATAACTCATATAAGCAATGAGATACCTTTTGTAGAAGGTTGTACCGGCGCCAGGGATAAGGACCTTGTATTCTGTAGTAAACCTGATTACATCGAGCTTATAAAATATGTAGGAACTGATGTAATAGAGCTTACCGGCAATCATATGAATGATTACGGTCATGAATGGATGCTTTATACTCTGGATCTTTATGACAGGGAAGGGCTGGCTTATTTTGGTGGAGGAAGAAACCTTAAGGAGTCCTATAAACCTGCTATCTTTGAGATAAGTGGAAATCGAATAGCTTTTCTAGGGTGTAATCAGTTTGGGCCAGCATATGATTGGGCAGGGAAGGAAACACCTGGTTCCACTCCACCAAATTACCAGGATCTTGAGAATGTTGTGAGTGACCTTAAAAACAAGGGGTATATAGTAATATTCACTTTCCAGTATGCGGAGACATATGATTATCGTCCTATCGAACAGCAGGTTATAGATTTTAGAAGAATGATCGAGGCTGGTGCCAGCATAGTAAGTGGTAGCCAGTCCCACCACCCAATGGGTGTTGAAATCACTGAGGATGGTTTTATAAACTATGGCCTTGGAAATTTGTTCTTTGATCAGATGTTTAGCCTGGGAGTAAGACAGGGGATAATAGCGAAACACGTTTTTTATAGGCAAAGACATATAAACACGGTGTTAATAACTACGATGTTAGAGGATTACTGTAGACCACGTCTGACTACCCCGGAAGAAAGAGCTTTTCTTTTGAGATCAATATTTGAGGGAAGTATAAGGGAAACCTAGAAATATTCTATTTGTCAGTATCATTTCCATTGAGATCTTTTTCACTAAATACGTTGGCCGAGAAGATATAGATTTCACAGTTTTTTCCTTTCCAGCAGTCTTTATCCAGTCCAGCTTTGTAACAAGTTTGCTCCAAAAAAGTAATTCTATCCCAGTTATACTCAGTTGCTACCTGAGGAAGAAGGAGGCCCTGGTAAAAGCCCCTTTTTATAAGGATGCCGTGTTTGCCAACTTCTATTTCATTTATATCTTCTATTTTCTTCAAGGGAGAAAGAACTGAAATTTCTATCTCAATATCTTCGATTTCCTGTGAGCTAACCGGGGGGAACCTTGGATCATTTAAAGCTGCTTCAATTGCCATATCTCTTACAGTTTGCCACAGAGGAGCGCGACCTACAATGTTTCCTATGCAGCCTCTTAGTCTGCTGTTTTTGTGGATAGTTACAAATGCTCCGCATCGGGTCTCAAGCACAGGGTCCTTTACATTAAAGGAAGGAATTTTGTTACCTTTAGTTACATTTTCTATGGTCTTTCGGGCAATGTGAAGAAGAATTCTTTTATGTTGTTGTGTTAATTCGATGGTCTCCATTTAGTTTGATGGCCTCTTGATAATTTGCCCTATGTAATAATTTACCCTGATTAGTAAAATCAATAGAAGTAAATTAATGAGTATAACCAGTTAACGACCACTTAAAGTATATGTATTTACTAATATACTTATTAATTATTTACGCACTAATATATTGCGCAGGAAAGGTATCCTACTACTGCGCTTGTGTCTCCAGTGACATCGCCAGAGTTTCGATAGCAGAGTACCCGGGAAGTTTTTGCTCCCATGATTTTTGCAGCAATCATTGCTGAGATTACTGGTCCTCCTCCACACATTTCTATAGTATCTTCTAGAAACGCATTTTCTAAGCCTTCTATGTCAAAGTTCTCTATATAGTCTTTTACCTTGCTGTCTAAGGAAACTGCTGTGCTGTATGGATGATAATGTGACAAATCAGTGCTGGCTACAATTAGTATGTTTTCATTTAAAAATAGATTACCGATTGTATTTCCTAAATCCTCAATATTTCGCTTGCTCTGTCGCCCCATTACTATAGGAACTATTTTGAAGTCTTTTAAAACAACTTGGAGAAAGGGTAACTGTACTTCAAGGCTATGCTCACTCCTGTGACCGTGGTAAGAAAATTTTATGCTCGGGCTAGAGTCCACAAGAGCCTGGCTTTTCTCTGCATCTATTTCAACCAGTCCGAGTGGGGTTTCATAAGCTTTTCCGTAATATATTGAATTGAAGTCAAAGTATTCAGAATGGGATGGAGCTATAATAAAAACACTCTTGTAACTGGCGTTTGTTATCTGTTTGTAGGAGTAGGCGGCTACTTGTCCTGAATAGATATATCCTGCATGTGGACAAATAAGAGCTTTTATGTTTTCTACAGCATAGAATTCTGCTCTCTTTAGAAAGTCTTCTATC
>JACIXO010000136.1 GCA_014360385.1 Actinomycetota bacterium
ATAAAAATCATCTATAAAAAAAGATTTAAAGAAAATAGACAGAAAAGAACTACCAAAAATATCTGCGGAAATTGAAAATGAGCTAAAAAAATATCCACTTAAGGGGAAAGAATTAAAGGGTGAATATAAAGGGTTGTTTTCATATAGAATTGGTAATTACAGAGTAATATATACGATATTAGGAAGAATAGTATTAGTTCTAAGGATCAGTCATAGAAAAGATGTGTATAAATAAAATTCAGTTTTTGTAACAGATTTAAACGTTTCTGTGTCCACAGGCACCATTATAGAACAAATATATTGGTGCCAAAAGTTTTATAATTACCTAAAATTTTGAATATAACATCTACAAAAGTGTCTCAGTTTGCAATAGAACTACAAACCAGTTTGGCTATGAATTGAACTGCATTTTTTCTTTCCATACTATCTTTAGGCACATAAGTTAAATCCAGCACATAAGTATCATTTCTTTCTTTTAATTTTTGCAAAAGCTCCTTATTTTTATAAGAGATAGTAGCGAGAAGTATTTTTGATGAGCTTATTATCTTATCTATAAGGTCTAAAAAATCAGGGTGAAACATTTCCATCTTACCTATTTCATCAATTGCAACAAGGTTTATATCAGGGCTATTTAATGCATCTTTTAAGGTTTTAATTCCAATATTTTCTAAGTCTAAAAGATTTACCTTATATTTTCCCACCACTGGCCCTTCTTTATTGTTGATATGTGCAAGTATTCCTTTTTCTCCACTAAAATTTTCTATATTAAATCCCACCCTAATTCCTTTTTCTCTTATCTCTTTTGTAATAAAACCAGTTATATTACAAGATTTTAGTGAGCTTACATTCCTTATATTAGTAATAATTTCATTAAATAGGGTGGTTTTTCCACTTCCTGGAGTTCCAGTAATAAGAATGTTTTTAAATCTCTCTTTTTCTTTCATTATTCCTTTTATTATGGGTTGGTTTTCTAGAATACTATCTAATGTATTATAAACACCAGACCTGGCACATAATAAAAAACTGCAAAATCAGATTTAGTCGGTTTTTTAATATACTGTAAACACTGGAGTTAAACACCAGAGTTAGATAGTAAAATATATATTTTTCCGTAAATTATTTGTAGTTATAGTTATCTTAAGATTTAATTTGTTCTCAAAATAAATTTTAAATCACCTCGTTTAGATCACCTCATGCCACGCACATAAAAGTGTCCCTGGACCTGTATGTCCTGCAACAACAAGTGAAGCCATTGTTGTCATGGAAACTTCCACTCCCATATTTTTTAGTCTAACCTCTAACTCTCTGGCATTCTCTTCTACTCCTCCATGTGCTATGAATGCCCTTAGTTTGCCCTGAGCTTTTCTTTCAAACTTCTTAATAAGTTTTACAATTGCTTCAATTTCATTTCTTGCCCTGACAATACCTCCAGATACAGCTTTGCCGTCTTTTATAGTCATTGCAGGGTGAAAACCCAATTTCTTCATCCTTTTTAACCATTCACCAGCTTTCTGAGATACTCTTCCTGAGGCTACTACCCATTTGGGGTCTTTAAAAAAGGCTACTATTTTAACAATAGGTATCATCTGTTTAAGTTTTCCTAAAATGCTATCCAGACTTAAATCCTTTTCTATAAGTTCTTTTGCTCTTATCACAAAAAGACCCTGACCGCAAGAGCCTGATAGGGTGTCAAATGTAAATATTCGTTTTCTTTCAGCATCTGAAAAAAACTTAGTTGCCTGGATTGCTCCATTTAGGGCACCTGAGAATTTACTCGAAACTGAGATATATAAGACTTTATCGAATTTTTTAAGCTGTCTTTCGAAGGCTTGTTTGAAACCGCCAATATTAGAAAGGCCAGTTTTTATAAATACATTTTTACCTTGTTTATCAGCTTCGAGCATTTTTTGAAAAATGTTTTCACCAGAAATTTTATCCATTTCAATACCTGGCCATTCAATAGTAGCCTTTACCACTTCGATGTCATTTTCACTTGCCCAATTGTCTGGTATTTCTGATGCTTCGTCTGTAACGATACCTATTGATCGTAAAGCCATAGCGTCCTCCTATAGTATTTGTAGTATTATGAATGGAATTAAATTTTTTACTAAGTTGGTTTTAGTTAGACTGGCTTAGTATGCACCAGCATTAGATTTGTCTATTATTTTCAATAACATTGTATAAAAATTTGAACATAATTGGAAACAATAATTCTCTTTAAAAAATTTTTCGTTTGATTTCTGTTTAGAGAAATTGAAGAGCGTTAACTTTTTCACATGAGAATTAAGCTATTCTTAATAAAATAGATTTTGTATAATTAGGTGTTGATTGTTCATGGAGCAGGGAAGAAAGCATATTAGTTTGTTCAAGGTAAAGTAAAGATCATAAATTATATTTTTTGGAAAGTTTTGAATAACAAAACGAAACTAGCCCTTAAATTCATACTCCTTCTGGGAATTGTTAGTCTTTTCGGAGATATAACTTACGAAGGGGCAAGAAGTATAACAGGTCCTTATCTAGCCTTTCTTGGTGCAAGCGCCACTGTTGTTGGTCTTATAGCAGGTCTAGGGGAATTTTTTGGATATGCACTTCGAATGTTTTTTGGTTATCTTTCAGATCGAACTAAGTCCTATTGGGTTATGACAATTTGTGGCTATGCTCTTCTTTTTTCTATACCACTTCTTGCATTTTCTGGTCACTGGCAGGTAGCAGCTTTTCTTGTTGTTCTGGAAAGAATGGGGAAAGCTATAAGAAGCCCGGCAAGAGATACAATACTTTCACATGCAACAAAAAGTGTAGGAAGGGGATGGGGATTTGGAATTCATGAAGCACTTGACCAGGTAGGTGCTATAATAGGGCCTCTTATTTTTCTATTAGTATTTATGTTTAAGGGCAGTTATCGCCTTGGGTTTTCTATTTTATGGATACCAGCTGGGTTGACACTTGCAATTCTTATTCTTGCAAGAATAAAGGTTCCGTCCCCTTCAAAGTTTGAGGACTCTGATGCTGAAAAACAAGAAAAACAAAGTGAAATCGAAAAAGAGGAGGAAAAGGAAAGAGAGGATAGGAGAGAAAGAGAAGATAGAAGAGAAAGAGAAAAAGAGGAAAGGATAAAAGGGACAGGAAAGAAAGAGAAACTTACAGGAGAGAAACTTCCAAAAGTATTCTGGTTCTATACATTTTTTACATTTTTAGCTGTAGCAGGCTTTTCAAGCTTTCAGCTAATATCATACCATTTCAAGATTAACTCAATAATGTCAGATAGTCAGATCCCACTTTTCTATGCAATTGCAATGGGTGTAGATGCAATTGTAGCTTTAGTTATAGGAAAAACGTATGATAGAATTGGCATGAAGTTACTTTTGATAATACCTTTACTTACAATACCTATTCCTCTCTTGGCTTTTTCATATAGTTATTGGCTCGGGGTCACAGCTGCAATACTTTGGGGAGCAGTATTGGGGATTCATGAAACTATCATGCGTGCAGCTATTGCTGATATGACTTCTGTAGAACGCAGGGGATTTGCCTATGGAGTATTTAATACTGTTTACGGGCTGTCGTGGCTTTTTGGGGGAGTAGTTATGGGGATGCTTTATGAAGTTTCAATTAGCTATTTAATTATATTTGCTATGGGAATAGAAATAATTTCATTATTTGTAATTTTATTTGTAACCAGTAGAGCTAAAACTATTTTATAGTTTGTACTATATTATTGATTGTTATTGATTGCACTGTTCCCAATTTTTGTGTCCTTCCTTCTAAGCTCTTGTATAACTATAAATCTTATTTTAATCTATTTTAAAAAAGCTATCTTTCATATCGGTGATGTGAAAATTGTAGTTTAGCAGGGAAACAAAAAAGGTACCATAGTTGTACTCGAAGATATTTATACAGCATGGAGCTTGATTTATTTTCCAGATTCCTGCCTCTGAAATATCCAGCATTTTAAGGATTAAAAGTTTGGTTATGATTCTGTGAGTGACAATTACCAGATAAGTACCGGTATTTTCAGTCACAATCTTTTTCAGTCTCTCCCAGGCCCTATTTTGTGCACTGTATAGGCTTTCTCCTCCAGGAATAGTTATCTTGAAAGGCTCTCTTATCCATTGATTATAAATTTCTGGATAAAGTGATTTAACTTCATCGTAGCCCTTACCTTCCCATTCTCCAAAATTTAAATCTATAAATCCATCCTCTTTTAGAATTTCTATCTTATTATTGCCACTCTGATATTCTTTTATGATTTCTGCAGTTTTATATGCCCTGTTTAGAGGGCTAGAATATATAACGTCAAGGTTAATCTCTTTAAGAAATTTTCCTGTCTTTTCTGCTTGTTCAATGCCAGTTCTATCCAGTGGTACATCAAAGTGTCCTCTAAAAAGCTTTTTTTCATTAAATTCTGTATTTCCATGTCTTATTAGAAATATTATTTTTTGATTGTTCTTCATATGGCCTTCCTTTGTAGCTTTTATGTTTTTTAGAATTTAAATATTGGCTAGATATATTTCACAGGTACACTAAAGAAGTATTATAACCA
>JACIXO010000137.1 GCA_014360385.1 Actinomycetota bacterium
TAAATAATAACACTCCATTTAGATAATAACATTCAAATGATATAATAGCCCACAAAATGTTGTATGAAAATGCTATAGTAAACAAAAATGCCCCCAAAGAATATCACAATCATAATATATCATAACCAGAGTATACCATATAACAACATTAACCAGCTTTAAATAACCAAAATAGAAATATGTTAAACCAAAATACAGAGAGATACAGGTTGAAATGTGCTATAGTAGAAAATATAATTGTTTACAACTACTTCTCAGTAATTACTCTGTAAATTGCATCTACTCTGTAAGTTAAATTAATATGGAAGAAAATTTTATCCGCTTCAAAAAAGAAGACTTAACCGACTACGTAACCACTTTCATGAAAAAACTTGGAGTTCCTGATGATGACGCAAAGATTGTGGCAGATGTAATAGTTGAAGCAGACACCAGAGGCATAAGTTCCCATGGACTAATCCGTCTTTACTCTTACTATGCAGGACGCCTCATAAACAGATCTACAAATCCTCTTACCCCGATTAAAATAATATCTGAAACAGATACCACGGCTTTAATAGATGGAGGAAATGGCCTTGGGCAGGTGGTGGGCTACAAATCCATGAAGCTTTGTATTGAGAAAGCTAAAGAGTCTAATGTAGCTATAGTGGTTGCCAGACACAGTAACCACTTCGGAATTGCAGGTTACTATTCCATGATGGCACTGGAACACAATATGATAGGCATAAGCCTCACAAACTCTCAGCCACTGGTAGCTCCCACTTATGGAAGAACACCGATCCTGGGGACAAATCCAATAAGCATAGCTGTTCCATCTGATAAGGAATATCCATACGTTTTGGACATGGCAACAAGTACTGTCCCTATAGGTAAGATAAAAGTATATGAAAAGGAAGGTAAAAAGATACCTTTAGGCTGGGGTATAGATAGCAATGGAGAAATAACCGACGACCCTGCAAAAATTCAAAGCGGGGGACGAGGAGCTCTACTGCCCCTGGGAGGGCTGGACATAACAAGTGGCTATAAGGGATACGGCCTGGCACTTATTGTGGATATACTCTGCGGGGTGCTTTCAGGAGGAGCAAATTTAACTGACGTAGGCTTCCCGCATAGTGCCAGGGAAGCAGATGTCTGTCACTTCTTCGCAGCAATAAAGATAGAAGCATTTAGGCCACTTAAGGAATTTAAAAGACAGATGGATACTTTAATTCAGACATTAAAAAATGCCCCAAAAGCCAAAGGGCATAGCCGAATTTACATAGCAGGAGAAAAAGAATTTGAAATAGCTGAATATAATAAGAAGCATGGAGTACCTATTCTGGCCTCGGTTATAAGAGAAATAAAAATAGAGGGAGAAAAACTTGGAGTTCCATTCAGCTTAAAGCCAATTTAAAGTCACTCTATTACCTCAATCATTACCCCGGTCAAGACAGCTTCAAGACAACTAATACTTTTCCGAAAATCTTTAGAGGATATCGGAAGTAATATCTGGGGGTAAACATGACGACTAACCGTACCAGCGTAACAGGCCGGGCCTGGGGAGAATTTTAGTATGGAAATGTTCGAAGACGATCAAAAGCTAATAGAAATCCTATCTCGCCAAAATGGGATTATCTTCCTACTTGGTCAAACCGATACAGGAAAGACAACCTTCGCTAGAAATTTAGCACAAGCACTTCTCGAAAAGAATAAAACAGTAGCATTTCTCGATAGCGATGTCGGTCAATCCACAATAGGCCCTCCTACGACAATTGGCCTAAAAATACTAACAGACCCGCAAGATCTATCCAATAATTTATCTAATAATCAATCATGCCATCTATACTTCGTGGGATCCACATCTCCAAGAGGTCATTTTCTTCCAATGGTAATAGGAACATATAAACTTTCCAGGATGTTTTTTAAAAAGGTGGAGACTACAATCATTGACACAACAGGTCTGGTCCATGGAATTTATGGGAGAACTCTTAAATTTTACAAAATTAGTCTGGTTCTACCTCATCACCTTGTTCTATTAGAAAAAGAAAATGAACTTTATCCCTATAAGGAAATGTTCAAACACAGTACTAAAATTAAAGTTTATGTTTTAAAAACACATGGAGATATAAAAGAAAAAAGTTATGAGGATAGAGTAAAATACAGAAACCAAAAGTTTTACCAGTATTTTAAGGATGCGAAGGAACAAACCCTATATCTAGAAAATCTTTCCTTTTTCCCTCCATTCGAAGAGTTTAGAAGAAGAGTCCAGAAGTTTAACGTGATAGGATTAGAAGATCCCAGTCAAAATCTCCTTGGCATTGGGGTATTTCTCGATTTTGAGAACGAAAAAAGAATAAAAATCCTAAGCCCTGTGAGAGATATCGGACAAATAAGTCTTTTAAAATTAGGTTTTGCCAGAGTAGAGAATTTTCTGTTTCCTTAATCTTTCTCATATATGCTAATTATCTCATCAAGAAGCTTTAAAGCTTCTTCCTTTGGCCTCTGGAATGTGTTCCTACCCACAATCGAGCCGAAACCCCCACCTTCTTTGATCTGTCTTATTTCTTCCAGAACCTCTTCCTTCCCTTTAGCTGGTCCACCAGAGAATATCACTATCCTTTTACCATCAAATGCACTCTGAACCACATGTCTTACCCTCTCAGCTAAAGTACTTATAGGAATATTATACTTTTCGTACACCTTCTTTGCTTCCTCCAACTCTATATGCTCTGTTGGCGGCTTTACTTTTATCATGTGAGCACCAAGCTGAGCTGCAATCTGGGCTGCATAAGCTACAACATCAACTGCAGTTTCTCCCTTCTTAGAAAGGCCTGAACCTCTTGGATAAGACCATATGACTACTACCAAACCTGCTCTCTTAGCTTCAAGCGCCATAGCCCTTATCTCTTCGTACATTTGCTTGAAATTACTGCTTCCTGGGTAGATTGTAAACCCAATTGCCGAGCAGCCAAGTCTTAGAGCATCTTCTACAGAAGCTGTGACCGCAGGAATGGGATCAGAAGATTGATTCAATACATCATGATTATTTGCTTTAAGAATAAGAGGAATCTGTCCAGCATATTCCCTGGCAATAACCTCAATAGAGCCCAGCGGTGCAGCATGAGCATTCAGACCTGCCTCAATAGCAAGCTTGACATGGTAAACAGGATCATAACCCGCAGGGTTGGGAGCAAAACTTCTTGCTGGACCGTGCTCAAAACCCTGGTCAACTGGAAGGATAACCATTTTACCAGTTCCACCAAGCCTGCCCTGCATTAAAATTCGATAGAGATTTCTGAGAGTGCCAGGGTTTTCTCCGCTGTACCAGCTAAGAATTTCTTTTATTCTCTCATTCATTTTTACCTCCATCATCTATTCTGTTTACTCATCTATTCTGTTTACATTAGACTGAAATTTAACTTCTAAAGTTAACTTCCAAGACTAAGTAATTTTTATAAGTATACCAAAAATCTTGTAAGAATATAAACCCCGTTTCAATGAACTTTCGTTGTTCACTTTATTATTCCAATCTAATTTTTTTATTTTTGGAGATTTTAGCTATTTGACTAAATGGCTATTTACATAATAGCTCACATCCTTTATAATTTAATTAAATCATAACACAATAAAATATAGGTCTGGCATTAATATAAAATACATTAATATAAAAGATATCAATCCCAGAATAAGAATATTAAAAATGCTACTCTGGATAAGCTTCTAATTGCTTGTAATTAATAATAGCTACAGACTACGATAAAGAGGATGATATGATAGAGAAGGTGAACTTATAGGATTTTATACATGAGAGGTAATATAGGATGAAAAGGGTATGAGTTTGTAAATTTATAACAGAATTGGGTAACAGAGTTGAGTAGTAATTTTCACTCAGAAAAATTTCATTTAAGAAAAATAACGAAAGTTAATGAAAGAATTAAACATCTAACTAAGCATTTTAAGTTCATATTCATATTCATATTTCTAATGACATTTATTCTAATGTTAAAGCCATCTCTTATATACTGCCACTCTGACTCCACAAAAGTTCCATTTATTGCCCCTCTTGATGGTCCTATCATAGTCAAGTTCAGAGAAACATATTTTTATGAAGAAAGACAAAAATATTTAAAACATACCGGTGTAGATATTGAAGGAAAGCCAGGCCAGAAGGTAGTAGCAGCAGGAAACGGCACTGTAACCTATATAGGATTTTCCCCAATAGGAGGTAGAACCTTAGTTATAAAGCACAATCAAAAAATAAAAACAACCTATCTAAATCTTTCCTGTACTTATGTTTCTGTGGGTAGCTACGTTAAGCAGGGCCAAATAATAGCTTCTATTGGAGCAGAGGACGACCCATCAAGCGAAACCTGTCACTTGCACTTTGGGATTATATATGAGGGTAAATATCTTAATCCTGAGGATGTTTTAAAAATTGACTACAAGAGTATATCCAGATTTTTACGATTGGAATACATAGAATCTGATTTTAAGCTTAATTAGATTTTTTACCAGAAGATAATTTAAAACTTAAAACTTTAAAAAAATTGCTAAAATC
>JACIXO010000138.1 GCA_014360385.1 Actinomycetota bacterium
CACTGAAAGTAGGTCAAGAAACTTATCTACTTCTTCAGGGCTGTAGCCCTTAAATGTAATGTGAAACTCTTTTTTTTGAATAAATTCAGGAGTTATATTCATATTTAATCTTACCTCCTTAAGCTTACCTCCTTAAGCCAAATACACATAATAAATTTATATCATGCCCCATACATCTTTGATCTCAACTATAGGTGCTCTATTCATTAAATCACAAGATAAATTTACACTAACCTGCACAAATCCCAAATAAGGCTTAATAACCAACATTGTTATAGTCTGGAATACTAATCAATCTTAAGTTCCAGCAAACCCTGCAACTCTTCTGCTCTTTTTGTCGCACTTTTTACTGCTTCAAGAATAATCCTGTCAATTTTTCTTTTGTAAAATTTGCTCAAAGCCGCCTCGGTAGTCCCACCAGGTGAAGCAACCATTTTAATCAATTTATCAACATCACCTTCGTAATTTTTCATCATTTCAGCTGAACCAACTAAGGTTTCAACTACAAGTTTTCTTGCTACATCCGAAGGAAGACCTTCAGTAATTCCAGCATTTATAAGGTGCTTGCACAACATAAAAAAGTAGGCAGGTCCGCTCCCGCTCAAGGCAGTAGCCACGTTTTGATACTTCTCATCAACTATCACACATTCCCCAATGCTTTTTACAAGATTCACAATGAAATCAAAATCTTTTTCGCTTACATAATCCCCTTTAGTTATAGCTGACATTCCCTTCCCTAAAAGCGAAGGTGCATTGGGCATTACTCTTACGACTCCAACAGCGAGATCAAGTCTCTTCTGAATGTAATATGTAGGTATACCTGCAACAATGCTTATTATCACGTTATCCTTGTTCAAAGCTCCTTTAATTTCTCCAAGAACATCATTTAGACTCTGGGGCTTCACAGCTATCAAAATATACTTTGAATTTTTAACTACATCATAATTGCTCTTACCCCAGATTATCCCGAAAGAACTTGTAATAACCTTTTCCAAATCTTTATTCAAATCCGTTGCTATTATTTCAACAGGGCTAAGAAAGCGGGAATTAACCACTCCTGAGAGTATGGCTTTCCCCATGTTCCCACATCCGATAATTCCTAATTTAAAGTTAAACAATTATTACCCCCTGGTAGTTAATTAACCCTGGTTTAACTTTTTTAAAAAATCTATCCATCTCGATACCTTAAGCCTCATGCCTTAAGATCAGCCCCTGTCAGTTTATCATTTATTTATAACCAAAAGAAAATCTATCCGGGTCTTAAATAAACTCCAGTTCATTTGCTTAATTTATCAGAATTGTCAGAACTGGTTATAAAGGCCTTTTTTCTCCAGTATTTCTTTTTCCTCTGAGGTAACTTCCACGTTGTAAGGGGTAATCAGAAACACCTTGTCAGCAACTTTTTTTATCTCTCCTTCCAGTGCATAGGTAAGGCCGCTACAGAAGTCTACTATCCTTTTTGAAAGCTCTGTATTTGTATTCTGAAGATTCACGATCACAGGTATTTCTTCCT
This sequence comes from Actinomycetota bacterium, assembly GCA_014360385.1. GTDB lineage: Bacteria > Actinomycetota > Humimicrobiia > Humimicrobiales > Humimicrobiaceae > JACIXO01. The sequence continues at coordinate 1,514 of JACIXO010000138.1, forward strand.
TGAAATTATCACCTATTACCTGAACTTCTTCAAACTCGTGAGGCTCAATCACAAACACTCTGGATTTTTTTTCAGGTTTTACACTGTGAAGAAGACCTCTCCTCCCAGGCCTGAATCTACTCACCTCTCTACCTCCAGGTTGGGTTCTGTCAATCCTCTCATCCTTATCTTCCCTGTAGTATTTTGGCTCAGACAGTATTTTTCTATCTCTTGCCAGATCATTGCTACCCATGGCCTCTTCGCTATAGTAAATATCCTCATACTCCTCACTTTCATCCTCCTCATTGCCACCAAGACCCAGAAAGTACAAAGTTTTTTTTATAAAATTAGCCATCTTATGCTCCTTTAGTTTCTACTTTGTCTAATTGTGTTTCGACTATGTTTATACTTTAACTATGTTTTATATGGTGCTACTTTTTTCTAAAAGCTCTTTTTTCTAAACAACCTATTCTTTGTTCCTCCTAAGAAAAGTTGGGATGTCTAGATAGTCATCTTCATCCCCCACTCCCATGGAACCGATCTTAGCTTCAGAAACTTTTCCAGAGTCCACAGCTCTCCTTCTTCCAGAAAAAACTTCCTTATCCATGTCGTCCACCTTCAAAGTAAACTTCTTCTCTTCAGACTTAATCCTATCTGTATCCCTCTCTTTTTCAGAATCTTTGTCTTTAAAACCTGTGGCTATAATGGTAACTTTTATCTTATCTTTCATATTCTCATCGATAACTGCTCCAAATATTATGTTAGCATCACGGCTGGAAGCATTTCTTATTACTTCTGCTGCTTCATTTACTTCGAATAACTTCAAATCAGGTCCACCGGAAATATTAAGGAGTATTCCTTTTGCTCCCTCTATGGATGCTTCAATGAGAGGACTATTAATGGCCATCTGGGCTGCCTTTATAGCTCTATTATCCCCTGAGGCGATTCCATCCCCCAGAAGTGCATTTCCTGCTTCTTTAATTATCGATTTTACGTCAGCAAAATCCAGGTTTATAAGGCCAGGCAAAGTTATAAGGTCGGTTACACCCCTTACACCTGCTTTTAAAACATTATCAGCCATTCTGAAGGCATTAAGAAGAGTTGTATTCTCGTCAGAAATTTCCAGAAGCTTATCATTAGGTATCACAATTAAGGTATCAACATTTCCCCTCAGGTTTCTAATGCCTTCTTCAGCCTGTGCCATTCTTTTGCTACCTTCAAAAGTAAAAGGCTTCGTAACAACAGCAACAGTCAAACACCCCGCTTCTCTTGCCACGCTAGCTACAACAGGAGCTGCTCCTGTTCCAGTCCCCCCACCCTCTCCGCAGGTAATGAAAATCATGTCTGCACCTTTTACAACCTCTTTAATCACATCTATGGATTTCTCTGCTGCCATTCTTCCTATTTCAGGGTTAGACCCAGCTCCCAAACCTGTATCTCCGAGGAGTACTTTTCTGTCCGCATTGGACATCATCAGAGCCTGCGCATCTGTGTTCATAGCTATAAACTCACAGCCATTCAAGTTATCTTCCATCATCCTATTTACTGCATTACTTCCACCGCCGCCTATCCCTATCACTCTTATCACTGCATAGTAGCTTTTATCAAATTCTAGGCTCAATTTAAATTCCCCCTTTTCCTTTTTAATCTTCATTTTTCAAAATTTTAGAAATAAATTCTTTAAATTTATCCATAATGCCCGAGCTTCTCCTTACACGCCTCCCAAATTGATTTAGATTCTCAGCTTTTTTTAGCTGAAGCGCATACTTGAGTAGCCCAACACCGGTAGAATATATAGGATTATTTACCACATCAAAGGGTCCTTCCACATCCACAGGAATACCCATCCTTGCTGGCATTCCAAATATTGAATTCGCAAGAGAAAGCATCCCTTTTAGCTGAGATGAACCCCCTGTTATCACCAGACCACATGGTAGTGAATACCAGAACCCACAGTTTTCAATCTGCTTCTTTACCAGTTCAAGTAGCTCCTTCACCCTCGAGTTAACAATTGTGTAAAGACGTATAGAAAGTGCGGTCTTATTCCTGTCAAGCTCAATGTCACCTACATTCACTTTATTTAAATTATCAACCAAACTATAATCCGCATTTGCGAACTTTTTTTTGATTTCCTCTGCCCTGGAAAACGGGATATTAAGACCTATTGATATATCATTAGAAATCAGATTTCCCCCCACCGGTAGACAATATGTGAAAACCATCTTATTATTCTTATAAACTGCAACATCAGTTGTGCCTCCACCGACATCCAGCAATACTACTCCACTTTCTTTCTCTTCAGGTGTTAAAACTGCCTCGCTGGAAGCCAGTGCCTCAAGTATAATATCTTCAACTTCTATATTAGCTCCTCGTACACTATTTATGACATTTCTTATTGGCATTGCTGAACCATAAATAACCAGTAGCTCAACTCCTAGCTTTTCTGCAGAAAGACCTACAGGATCTTCTATACCTTCTTCACCATCTATTACAAACTGCTTTACAAGCGTGTGAATTACTCTGTACTGAGAAGGGATGCTAAACTTATTCGCCATTGAAATAATCCTGTCAACATCTGTTTTCTTTACTACTTTATCTGGGGATGCGACAACCATTTCGCTCCAGTTGCTCAAAAAAGAGATATGTTTTCCTGTAACACCAATATAGGCACTGTCTATAAATACCTTTGCTTCTTTCTCAGCAATTTCAACCGAGCTGACAATAGACTTTGTAGCCTCACCAACATCTACCACCAGTCCTTTTTTAATCCCCCTGCAGGGCGAAGTCCCATATCCTATTATTTCAAGAACATCATCTCTCTTTACTACACCAACTAGAGTGCTAACTTTGGTAGTTCCTATATCAATAGCTGCGATATAGTTTTCATTTCCTGCCAAACTACTACCTCCAACTCAAACTCCTGCCTGCAATTTACTTTCCACCTACTGCCGGGGTTTTAAAATTTCTAATATCAATTATA
>JACIXO010000139.1 GCA_014360385.1 Actinomycetota bacterium
CCCACAAAATCTCCAGGATTTTTAACCTCTGAAAATTTATCTTCACCAAGATCTAAAAGAGATAAAATTTCATTATCCCACTTCCCAGTTCTTACGTTGTAAAATAAGCTAATAGAGGCATTGGATGGATCTTGATAGCAACTGCCTTTTAAGTTACCTGTTATTTTCTTTTGAATATAATCATTTACATAAAGAACTTTGTGAATTCTATCAAAGATTTCCCTTTCGTTTTTCCTTAACCACCAGAGTGCCAAAAAGGAAATACCAGTATCTAGCCTCCAACCTGTCTTAAGGTAAAACCAGGTATTTTTAGACTGAAGTTTCTTATCTAGGCTCAATATTTCATTTCCCCTCCTATCAAGCCAGGTTATTGCCCGGTAGAGAGGATTAAAGTCCTTATCCACAGGAACTAGTGTTCCACCCTGGGTTGAAATAGATATAGCTACCAGATTCTGTTTTGTATCATCATCTACCAGAAGTTTGGCTAAAATATCCACAAACCCTTTAACCCATTCGTCAGGGTTCTGTTCATGATATCCCTCTTTTGGAGAGAAGCTTGGGTAGTAAACACTTGAAGAAGAAACTAGGGTCCCGTCCAATGAATACAGAGAGCCTTTTATATTGGTTGTTCCAATGTCAATTCCAGCAAAATAAAGTGTAGCCATTTTATAATTGCATTTAATAACAAAAACAAAATTCTAACAAAATCTTAAGCCTGACTATCGGTTACCACAAATGGTATAGGCTTACACTTATTGAGAGTAATCATAAAAATCACAAATTATATTTAGAGGCAACTTTTTCTGGCTCTACTCCTTCATTTATTACTTCGTTTAAAGCTTTGACCAGAAGTGGAGGATTTTTAGCCATAAATATGTTTCTTCCAAATATGATTCCTCTTGCTCCCTGAGTTACGCTATCATAAGCTTTTTTTAATACTACTAGGTCTGAATCTAGCTTTTCAGCTCCGATACTAAAAACTGGAACAGGACAGTTTTCTATAACCTCATGGAATTTTTCCCCAGTGTAGAATGCCTTTATAAGATCTGCCCCAAGCTCAGCCATAACTCTGGATACCCTTCTTACTTTCTGGTGTAACTCCTCTTTGGTTTTATCTTTGTGTTCTACTACATAGCACTCTCCAATTAACGGTATGCCAAGCTTTTCTTTTTGCCTTACTACTTCGGAGAAGATAGCTACATTTCTGGTCTCTCTTTCCTGAGCGTTTTCTTCTTCTAAAAATAGGGAACATATAACTGCCTCAGCGCCAGCTTCTACAGCTTCTTCTACTGTAGTGGCAATGGCAGTATTTCCTTCCCTGTAGTCAAGAGGATAATAAAAAGATGAAGACCAATTAATTCTAACTACGGGAGAAGGAGAGTTTACACTGCCGAATAAGTCCCAGTTACGTTTAAGCATAAACCTGGAAAGAAGTAAAGCATCTACAGTAAGACAGTTTTCAATTGCTTTTCTTTCATCCTCTATTCCAGGCTGGTATCCATATTCCATAACATGGTCGAGTGCTGAGATTACAAGGTTTTTTTTACCTTTGAATAGTTTTTTTAGTCTTAGGTTTATTCCTGACATATTAACTCCTTAAAAAAATAATTAAATAATTCATGGTGATAAATATCATCATAGCCAGTACCAAAATACATGTAACCAGTTCATAGCTAGACAAAGTTATTGGAACTGCTTATTTTTTTTATTTTTCATAGTTCCGTAACATCCCAACCCATCATTTTTCCAAAAATAGCAATCTCTCTTGCAATACTCTCTCCGCCATATATTAATGCAGAATGATGGGTACCTCCAGCCTGACTAAAAGCAGTCAAAAAATCAATGATTGGGATTTGAGGCCTAAACCAGCCTCTTATACTCTCCGAGAAATTTTTTTCATCTTCTACATCAACCATTTCGCCAAGAGATATAATTAAATGAAACGATTCTTTTAGTGGAGCTAAATTTGCTAAAACCGCTTTTCCACTTTTTAGTTTCCCCACACCAATGACTGGCGAGTCTATATCCAGAAAAGGAAGGTCTTTTTCCTTTAAAACAGCTTTTTGAGCAAACAGATCAATATTAACCTCCCCCATATGGCTTAAGAAGATTATATTCTCTTTCCAGTCCGGACAAAACATTTCAGTAAAAGTAACTTCACTATATACAGAATTTAAAGCACCTATAAAGGCAGAAGTAATCACATCTCCTTCCCCAGCATATCCTAAACCTTTAGCCAAGCAAATTTCGGTTTCAAGAAACGGTATTGTAGGTAAGCCGCAACTCCTATTAAACTTCGTAAAATTCATGGTAAAAGAGTTTAATCTGTTTCTTTTAATCCAATTCCTTACTGCAATTCCAGCCCTCACAGATTTAATTAGGGAATCTTTTTCAAGATTCCTGCAGTCATAATTTTTCAATAAATATTCTAGCTCATAATTAACTTCAGAAGAATTAGACTCCGGTAAAAAACTGACTATATCTTTAACCTCCGAGTTAATAACATCTAAGCCAATTTTATTTTTGAGCATATGATGCTCAACAAGAAAATCTCCCATTCCTTCAAATGGGCCACCAATGCTACCCACTTTAGACTTTGAGATGAATCTTGCAATCCGCGCCGCTCTTACATCTTGTGAAACCCTATCAAGTACATCCGATTCCCCCCAATGACCAACTTCAACAACGAAATTTTTACCAAAACGAAGTAAAACATTACACAAATCCTGAACGCCATGGATCCCATGATTTAACATTATTGCATCGGTATCTTGGCTTGAGACAAGCTCAAAAAAGGGAGTTGTATCTAAAATAATAAGTGGAAGTCTAGTTTTTGATAGCAGCTGGGCTGATTCCAAAGAAGGAGAGTATGCTAAATGTAAGGTTACTATAGCATCAACGTCTTCTTTCTCAAAATATTCTATTGCCGCTCTAAATTCGCTACCCACTCTACAAATTGGAGACAGCATAACACTCATGCCTCGTTTTACAAACTGTTCATTAATTAATTTAACAAATCCTTCAATCCTGGGCCTCAGTTCCGGAACTACTTTGTCATAAAGCTCTAAATACAAAGGGAGCAAACCCATCTTTGGATTAGATCCCGAGCTGCTATTTAGTCTATCCATACTTCTCGCCTCCTTAGCGATCTACTAAAAGGCCTAAACCTAACTAAATCTAACTGACAAACAACTCATAAGTTTGGCTAATTCTTTCTCTTAGGAATACATCGAGAGCGTAGGAGAAACTTTCATCTTAAAGGCTTTAGTGGTTCACTAAGAGCAAAAAGGCAAATCTAATTAATATCTCTACCTATCTCTATCTTACCAAAGCCACTCCTCACTGTAACCACATACCATAATAATACACCCAAACAATGGTTACCAATAAACACGTATTTAATTAATAAACATAATAGATTAACCATATAGCACAACAGTATTACACTCGAGAAGTTCTTGAAACAGGATTTCAACCTCTACATTCTCCCGCCTTCTCTCACATACTAAACTGGATATTAACATCCAATCGTCCTATTTATCCATTAATTACACGCCCAACACATTATATTTATCATCAAATCCCTTAATTCTTGCCTTAGACTCATATATAACGGCTACGTAACTCGTTGTTAAACTTTCACCTGGTAACAATTTTAGACAATTTCCCTTTTTCAGAGCCTCATCTAAATTATCAGGGAGTGAAGACCACGGCTCAAGTGCTACACTATAAGTTCTTCCGTACCAGGGAAAACCATAACTCCCTCTATACACCATCCACATCCATATATGCTTGAATATAGCTGCGTCCCATATAAGACCGAACCCAATTCCCCTATTTATATTGGTTATCCCATACCATCCACTTGAAATATTTTCTAAATATACTGAAAAAGCTGTTTTCTCATTCGGGGACATTATTCTACTCAAATCTAATCTATCTCCTCCTAAGGTGTCTATATATGGCCAATTAAATTTTTTATCAAGAGGAATAATATTGTTCTCAGATATACTTCTCCTGCAAGTCCCAGCTTTATTTGCGTGAGGCACATCAATTATACAACTTTCATCAAGGAATGACTCCCCAAATACTATATGTTGTCCCCACATGAATGAAATACTCTCATCGGCTTCATTTTTTATAGTCTCAACTGTTTCAAACATAGGTTTATTTCTTTTAATAGTAATAACCTTGGTTACAAAGAAAGGCACTCTAATCATTCTTACATGGAGTTCTAGTTTTACTTCAGTAGGATCATCTATGATAGTTTTGTATTCCCACGGAAGTGTATAAAGTTCTCCATGAACACCTAGGCAAGCATTTTTGTAATTTGTAGGATCACCGATATTGGGCAATATATCCTGCCAACCTCCTTCATATATATCCACAAAATTTCCATATTCCAAATTTCTTGTAAACGGTGATTTTCTATT
>JACIXO010000014.1 GCA_014360385.1 Actinomycetota bacterium
GGCAGAGGACTAAAAAGCAACAGGATTTGCTTTCTTCTATCAAAAGAGGAGATGAGATAATAACCATTGGTGGTTTTTATGGCAAAGTAAAGGATGTAAAGGAAGATTTCCTAATCGTAACTATTTCCAGTGGGGTTGATGTTAAGATACTTAAGAGTGCAGTTTCGAAGAAAATAGGAAGTAGCGAGTGAGCTAAAAGGCTAAGAGAAATATCATATTTTGAAAATGCGAGACAAGAAATTTAACATAGTTATTGTTTTTATATTCTTCGCAATAATCGGTGTCTGCTTCTATTACATACTTAAATATCCTATTAATCTTGGGCTTGACCTAAAAGGTGGCACTCAGATTATCTTAAGACCTACTGAAAAAGGTGCAGAGGAAGTAAGCCCTGAATCTCTTGATAAGGCCACTCTTATTATAATGGATAGGGTAGACAAACTTGGCATTTCTGAGCCACTTGTAACAAGAGACACAAATACCAACAATATTATAGTTCAGCTTCCTGGTGTAAAAGATCCGTCAAGAGCATTGGAGGTTATCGGGAAAACAGCCCAGCTAGAATTCAGAATCCTTGAAGGTGAATTCGGAATTATTGAGGATAATCTTGTTAAGCCTGCTTTAATTGATGCTGAAAATATAAGGTCTTTGTCTTCAAGTGATGATGGTAAGTTATTTGTATTTGAGAGCCTTCTTACAGGAAAGGTCAAATATAAAATATCAGTAGATGAAAAAACACAGGATATCCTTGTAGAGGACTATGAATCGGGGGATTTGATAGGTAAGATAATACCTTCTTCTGGTGGCGAACTTTATTTAAAAAATCTTGAAACTGAAGAAAATTTAGGAGAGATACTTTCAAACAAAAAAGCTGCAACATCAGTGTTGGTTGGTCCTGTTCTTTTAAAAGGAGATAAACTGGTAGATGCACGGGCTGGCTATGACTCAACCGGCAAAATAATTGTTTCAATGAGCTTTACGGATGAAGGAAAAGAAATATTTGAGAAAGTAACTTCAGAAAACATTGGAAAAAGACTGGCGATAGTTCTGGATAGAGATATAAAATCTGCTCCAGTAATAAAAACAGCAATTTCTGGAGATGCAGTTATTGAAGGGATTGAAAGTCTTGATGAAGCTAAAGACATTGCACTTGTTCTCCAGACAGGAGCACTACCTGTTGAGCTTGTAGTTGAGGAGAATACAACTGTTGGACCGACTCTCGGAAAAGACTCACTCACCAAAGGATTATATGCCGGCTTAATTGGATTCTTACTAGTAGTAGTATTTATGCTTTCCTATTACAGGGGGCTTGGACTTATCTCAACAATAGGACTTATAGTGTATGTGATAATCTTCTGGGGGATTCTTTCCGGAATTGGTGCTGCACTTACATTACCAGGTATTGCTGGAGTAATACTGACAATTGGCATGGCTGTAGATGCAAATGTAATTGTCTTTGAAAGAATTAAAGAAGAGTTTAGAAAAGGAAAATCTATAAGGATTTCAGTGTTTGAAGGTTTTAGACATGGATTAAGGACAGTCCTTGATTCCAATATCACTACTCTTATTACTGCTGCAGCTCTTTACAGGTTCGGGACTGGTCCAATTAAAGGTTTTGCGGTTACTTTAAGTTTAGGAATAATTATAAGCATGATTACCACTCTTATACTTTCAAGAGCTATATTGATATTGCTCTCAGGATTAAGAGGGGCCTCCAGGCCTGGTTTCTTGGGAGTAATAAGAGAAGGGAAGTAAAAAAGTTGAGGTTTAGAAATTTCAATTTCGACTTTATTGGGAGAAGAAAGATTTGGTTCTTGATGTCCCTGGCTTTGATAGTAGCTGGAATAATTGGCTTTGTGGTCAATCATGGTTTTAATCTTGGAATAGACTTTCTGGGAGGATCACTATTGGAAATAGAATTTCAGCGAGATATAGATGTCAGCGAACTAAGACAGGTAATGTCTGAACTCGGGTTTAGAAACGCTATACTTCAAAGAACAGACTCCAATCGATTTATAATAAGGACCACTCCTATCACACCGGAAACAAAGGATAGAATTCTTGACACCCTTGACGAAAAACTTGGTATCAAAAGACCACCTCTCCAAGATAGAAATGTTCTTCCTGGCTTTGGTAAGGATATAACAAGATATGCATTGATAGCCATTGGAATAAGCGTTGTGGGAATCTTAATATATGTGTGGATTAGATTTGAATTAAGATTTGGAGTATCTGCTATTGTTGCTCTGATTCATGATGTTCTAATTACGTTAGGTGTGTATGCTATATTACACAGGGAAGTAAATACTTCTACTGTGGCTGCAGTTCTAACTATCCTTGGGTACTCTCTGAATGACACTATAGTAGTGTTTGACAGAATAAGAGAAAATACTTCTCTTGCTTCTAAGCTAGGCTATGCAAAAATAGTAAATAACTCTGTGAACCAGACACTTGCGAGATCTATTAATACTTCTCTTACAACACTATTTCCCATAGTTGTTTTACTTGCAATAGGAAGTCCTGCCCTCAAGGATTTTGCTCTAACTCTGACTGTCGGCATTGTGTCAGGAACTTATTCCTCGATTTTTATTGCAAGCCCGCTACTAGTTATCTGGAATAATAGATTTCCAAAATACAAGAAGTAATCATGAGAAACTTTCCTCAAAAGTGGAGATGCAGGAAGGTAACAGATATTGACTTCGAGGTTTGTTCCAGATTTAATTTTTCTCCAGCTCTAATAACTCTCTTTGCTAACAGAGGAATTAAAACAGAAGAACAGATATTGTCCTTTTTGAAACCATCGTTTAGGGATTTGCATGACCCTGGGCTTCTTCCAGGTATAAAGGAGGGTATAAGCAGAGTAAAAAGAGCTATTTACACCAAGGAAAGGATTCTTGTTTTTGGAGATTATGATACAGATGGAATCATAAGTTGTGTTATTATGTATAATTTTTTGAAAAGGTTGGACGTGGATGTGGACATTTACGTACCTGATAGGTTTACTGAGGGATATGATATAAGTATCAACTTTGTTAAAAGAATTCTGAATGAAAATTTGTATAAGCTAATTATTTGTGTTGACTGTGGGACCAATAGTAGCGAGGTGCAGGAATATGTATGTAAGAATAATATAGATATAGACATAATAGCGTGTGATCATCATGAGCCACATAGTACTCCATTTCCAGAAGGAATACATGATAAAGGAAAATACATTATAATCAACCCTAAGTTAGAATATTCTACATATCCATTTAAAGATTTAAGTGGGGCTGGTGTTACTTTCAAATTTATAACTGCTGTTTTGAGAGAGCTTGAAGAGGAGTTTAAGAAAAGATTTGAGAAGAGCTATTTGACTTCACTTCTTGACATGGTAGCTATCTCCACGATTGCTGACGTGATGCCACTTGTAGGTGAAAATAGAGTGATTGTAAAAAAAGGGCTTGAGATACTCAAAAATAGTTCCAACAGGGGACTTAAGAGGATGTTAGACAGAATTTTAAATGGTGTGGAAGAAATAACACCTGATCATGTGGGTTTTGTTATAGCTCCCAGGCTTAACGCTGAAGGGAGAGTAAAAAATGCAGAGAATAGCATAAAGCTACTAAAGGAGGATGAGAAAGAAGATGAGGTGAGTTTAGGGAAAATAGTAGATGAGCTTAACCTTTCCAATGAGAAAAGAAAATCTATTCAGGAAAGTGTTCTCAATGAGATAATAGCTAACAATGATTTTTCCTGGATTATTGAAAATCAAAAGATTTTTATTGACAAATCCGAAAGATGGAGCGAAGGAGTGCTTGGAATAGTGGCATCGGATCTAGTTAAGAGATTTAATATTCCAGTTATCCTTTTTAGAGAAAAAGGAGAGAAACTCAAAGGTTCTGGAAGAAGCATAGAGAAATTTAATCTTTATGAGAACCTTTTTTCACTCAGGGACTTATTTGAAAAGTTTGGAGGTCATGAACTTGCTTGTGGTATCACCATGCCCAAATCCAATTTTGAATACTTTAAAGATGAGATGATAAGAATAGCAAGTTCTAAGCTTAGCAGTAAAGACGTTGAGAAAAGCTTTTCTTATGATCTTGAAATGAGTTTCAAAGATATCAATGGTAATTTTATAAGAGAGCTACAGCTTCTAAAGCCTTTTGGAGTTGGAAATCCGAGACCAGTATTTGTTACCAGAAATTGCGAAATCCTGTCTAAGACCTACTCCCAAGACGAAAAAGTTTTAAAAATAAGGCTAAAGAATAGTAATGTTGTATTTAGTGGAATAATGTTTGGAGTAGAAAATGACCTCGCGTCAAAAGTCTTAAGTAGTGGCAAAGTAAATGTGCTTTATACTATTGATGAGACTTGCTACAAGCTTGATAACAAGATTACCATGACCCAGCTTGTCATTTTAGACTTGGAACTGTGCTTATAGAGAAATATTCTTATAGAACTCATAATGTTATAATATAAAAAATGATAAAATGCACGAAGTTACGAAAAATATTAAAAAATATAAAAACTAAGTACAGATTGGAAAATATCTTTTAGTTTGTTTTTAGATTTTTTAGATTGCCATGGAGTTAGCTTCTAAAAAAATAAATGAAAATAACACCGATGTTGCTACTGTAAGGACAAAAGGTGTGGGTTCTGAGGTTGATTCTGATCTTTTGTATGAAGAACTTGTTAAAAAGATAGAAGCTTCCAGTCTTCAGGTGGATCTCGAACTTCTTAAGAAAGCTTACCTTATTGCTAAAAAGTACCATGACGGTCAGTGTAGAAAATCAGGTGAGCCTTTCATTGTCCATCCTCTGGAAGTAGCAAAAATCCTTGCAGATATAGAAATGGATCAGACCTCTATAATAGCTGCCCTGCTTCATGATCTGGTAGAAGATACAGAATATAGTTTAGAGAAGATAAATAAAGAGTTTGGTAGTGAAATAGCCAATATAATAAATGGGGTCACCAAGTTAGACAAAATTGTTTTTACCAGTAAAGAAGAACAGCAGGTAGAAAATTTAAGGAAAATGATTATAGCTATGGCAGAAGATGTAAGAATAATACTTGTTAAGCTTGCTGATAGATTGCACAATATGAGAACCCTCTCACCGTTCAACAAAGAAAAACGAAAAATCAAGGCGTTGGAAACCTTGCAGATATATGCCCCTATTGCTCACAGGCTCGGAATATTCCAGATAAAGTCTGAGCTGGAAGACTTGAGTTTTAAATATCTTTATCCAAAACAGTATGAGAAGATAGTTGAGATGGTAAGAACCCGACTTGAAGAGAGAAAGTCATTGATAGATGAAACCATAAAAACTGTAGATGAAAAGCTAAAGGAGGTAGGAATCCAAGCAGAGATTACAGGAAGGATCAAGAACTACTACAGCATATATAATAAGATGGTAAACCAGAATAGGGAGTTTGAGGATATATATGATTTAATTGCAATCAGAATAATAGTAAACGATGTAAAGAGCTGTTATGGGGCTCTCGGTATCGTTCATTCTATATGGAGACCCCTGCCTGGTAGATTCAGGGATTTTATAGCTAATCCGAAGCTTAATATGTATCAGTCGCTTCATACCACAGTTATAGGTAATAAAGGAAAACCACTCGAGATCCAGATAAGAACTTTTGAAATGCATAGAGTTGCAGAATACGGTATTGCGGCACATTACAGGTACAAAGAAGGCTCAAAAGTTGATGAGTTTGATAAGAGGGTTGCCTGGATAAGACAGATTCTAGACTGGCAGAGAGAATTGAAAGATCCTCAGGATTATATGGAATCTCTGAAACTGGATTTGTTCGAGGACGAAGTATTTGTGTTTACCCCCAAAGGCAAGGTCATTAACTTGCCGCGCGGTTCAACTCCAATAGACTTTGCTTATGCAATCCACACAGATATTGGTCATAACTGCATTGGAGCTAAAGTAAATGGACAAATGGTTCCAATTGAGAGTGTTCTGGAAAATGGAGACATTGTTGAAATAATTGTCTCCAAATCACCTAAGGGGCCGAGTAGAGACTGGCTTAATGTGGTAAAAACATCAAGAGCGAGGAACAAAATAAAGCAGTGGTTCAGCAAAGAAGAACGCCAGGAGTCCTACAATGTTGGAAGAGAAATTATGCTAAAACTTCTGAGAAAAAATGGTCTATCATTCAAGAGTGTTCCTCTTGAAATTTTTGAAGAAGTAGCAAAGGATATGAATTTTGAAAAGGCTGATGTTCTTTTTCAGAATATAGGTTCACACAAGGTCTCACCCCATCAAGTTTTCACCAAGCTTATCAAAAAGTTAAGCCAGTCAGAAGAAAAGCAAGAAGGAGAAAAAAGTGATATAGCGTTAAAGGAGACATATGAAAGACCTCCATTAGAGAGAAGATCGGGAACCGGGATAAAGGTCAGAGGAATGGAGGGAGTGTTAGTAAATATCGCCAGATGCTGCAATCCTGTTCCTGAGGATAGAATTATTGGTTACATAACCAGAGGCAGGGGGATAACAGTTCATAGAGCGGACTGCAGTAATATAGTTAATTTAAATAATATCGACAAACAAAGACTTATAGAGGTAGCCTGGGATAGAGGTGTGCCTTTTAAATTTAACGTAGAAATCCAGGTAGAAGCTATCGATAGGGTGAGACTCCTGAGAGATATCACGAATGTGATTGGCGAATATGACATAAACATAGTGAGTGCACAGGCTCTCTCCCTGCACAAGAATGGCCATGCGAAGTTTAGATTTGTAATTGAAGTCAACAATATGTATGTTCTAAAAGATATTCTTAGAAATATAAAACAAGTTGATTCTGTTTACGATGCTTTTAGAGTATTACCTAGGAAGTAGCCTTGAAAGTAGAAAGATTAGTGTTAGGGAATTTCGGGGTAAACTGTTACATTGTATCTTTTGATGATTTTGATGGCAATACCATAATAATAGATCCTGGCTCTGAACCTCAAAAAATTATAAGTTATCTTGAGGAACGAAACCTAAAGCCTAGCCTCATACTAAATACTCATGGTCATTATGATCATATTGGAGCAATTCCCGTTCTGATTTCCAGGTATGAAATTCCATGTTATGTCCATGAGTTTGAAGAACCGATTGTTCTGGATCCGGCTAAGAATTTGTCTTCATTTTTAGGTGAAAATGAATTATCATTAAAAACCTGTAGCCTTATAAAAGGAACTTGTGTAAAAAACTTTAATAATCTGGGTATAGAGGTAATATTAACTCCAGGACATACTCCGGGAAGTGTGATTATAAAACTGGATAAAATTCTATTCACAGGGGATTTACTTTTCAAGGGTGGGATTGGTAGAACCGATTTACCGGGTGGAGATATTAGAGCAATTCGAAACTCTCTCTCAACGTTAAGAAAGTTGGGCCAGAGCGTGAAAGAAGACTTGATTGTCTATCCTGGTCATGGGGAAGAAACAACACTGAAATATGAACTTAAGACTAATTATTATTTAAGAATATAAAGAGATTTTAAAGAGATTTTAAGAGATGGTTATGAATGTAAACGCTCCTAGGGGAACGATTGACATTTTTGGCGAAGACATAAAGTACAGGAACTTTATAATAGATACTGCCAGGGAATTATTTTCTGTTTTTAATTATCAAGAAATAGTTACTCCTACGTTTGAATACACAGAAGTATTTACAAGAAGTATTGGTGAAGGGACTGATATAGTTCAGAAAGAGATGTATACTTTTGAGGATAAAAAGGGAAGATCACTTACGTTGAGACCGGAGGGGACTGCTTCTGTGGTGAGAGCATTTGTAGAAAACAAGATGTTCCAGGAACATTTACCTGTAAAGCTATTTTATATCGGAAGCATGTTTCGATATGAAAGACCACAGAAGGGAAGAATGAGGGAATTTTCTCAGCTTGGCGTTGAATCAATTGGCACTAATAATCCTATGATGGATGTTGAAGTAATATGGCTTTTAAACTCCTTATTTAAGGAACTAGGATTTGTTGACCTTGTTCTTCTGATAAATAGCATAGGATGTTCAAATTGTAGAGAAAGCTTTGTAGAAGATTTTAAAGCATTCATCCTGCCTCATCTAGAAAAACTATGCCCTGATTGTAGAAAGCGCTATACCCAGAATCCATTAAGAATCTTTGACTGTAAGAATAGGCATTGCAGGAAGGTTCTCGAGGGCTCTCCAAGAGTATTATCGTATCTTTGCACAGATTGTAGAGAACATTTTGAGAAGGTACTTGGGTATCTCGATGTACTAAAAATAAAATATAGAATTGACCATAGCCTTGTAAGAGGATTTGACTATTACACACAGACTATATTTGAGATAGTATCTTATCAAATTGAGAGTGCTCAGAATGCACTTGGCGGGGGAGGAAGATACAATAACCTGGTTGAGCAATTTGGGGGACCGAGTTTACCTGCTGTTGGCTTTGCAGTAGGAATTGATAGAACTTTGATGTTGCTTAAAAAGCTTTGCATTGAAGTAAACCTAAATGAGAATAGGCCAAGAATATATTTAATAGTGCTTGATGAGGAGTACAGTTCTTACTGCCTTGAAATACTACAGTATTTAAGAGAGCATAGTTATACATGTGATACAAATTATAATGCAAAGAAACTTGGAACTGAGCTTAAGTGGGCAGAAAAAGGGGGCTATGACTTTAGCATAATTGTTGGTGAAGATGAAGTAAAGACTCATAACATTACTGTAAAGGATATGAAAACAAGAAATCAATATAGAATAGACTGGTCTACAGGCAAGAAAGAAATTCTTACTCTGCTGAGTAGAGATACAAGCCCTAGCAGGAGGTAATCATCACAGTTTTTGTAATAGCAGTTTTGGACGGTTGATTTTGGAGGAAAATAGAGATGAGTAATATTATAGATTCAAGTTCACATTCGCACAATTTAAGTAATCTAGGTAATAATTTATCCAGTCCGCATAAAACAAGGATGAGAACTCATCTATGTGGAGAACTTTGTGAAGCTCAGGTAGGAGAGGAGGTAAGTATATGTGGCTGGGTGAATAAAAGAAGAGACCACGGTAAACTTATCTTTGTGGACTTAAGAGACTACTCTGGAATTGTCCAGGTTGTATTTGACCCAAATTTCAACTCATTCTCCCATGAGATAGCAAAGAAGGTAAGAGGCGAATTTGTAATAAAAGTAGATGGGGTAGTGAAGAGAAGAGACGAAGCTACTATAAACTATAAAATTAAAACAGGGAAAATAGAAGTTTTCGCGAAAAAAGTATCCATACTCAGTGAAGCAGAAACTCCTCCGTTTATTATAGAAAATAGAGAAAATGTAGATGAAACCACAAGGCTTAAGTACAGGTATATAGACTTAAGATCCGAAGAGATGCAGAATAACCTGAGACTCAAACACAGTGTAATGATGGCAACAAGAGAGTTTCTGAACTCAAAAGGTTTTGTAGAAATAGAAACGCCAATTCTAGCAAAGAGCACTCCTGAAGGTGCAAGAGACTTTTTGGTGCCTTCAAGATTGAATCCTGGTAGATTTTATGCACTTCCTCAATCTCCTCAACTATTTAAGCAGATTCTCATGTTTTCAGGATTCGACAGATGTTATCAGATAGCCAGGTGCTTCAGAGACGAAGACTTGAGGGCAGACAGGCAGCCAGAGTTTACGCAGATAGACCTTGAGATGTCATTTGTTGAGATGGAGGATGTTATTGAGACAATCGAGGGATTGATTTACTTCATTTTCAAAAAGGTTTTGGGTAAGGAACTAAAAGTACCCTTTGAAAGGATTAACTGGAATGAAAGCATTGAAAAGTATGGAACTGATAAACCTGATTTGCGGTATGGACTTTTAATTAGAGACATTTCAGATATCTTTGGGACAAGTGGGCTAAAAATATTTAAAGATGTGCTGCAAAAAGATGGTAAAGTAAAGGCACTAGTAGTAAATGAACATAGTCATGGAAACAGCATGGAATTTACAAGAAGAGAGCTGGATGAGTTTGTTAATGTGGCAAAAAGCTTTGGTGCAAGTGGATTGGTGTGGATGAAGGTAGAGAACGATAAAATCCAGTCCCCGATTGCAAAATTCCTGTCAGCCAAAGAAGAGGAAGAATTAACTAGAACTCTGGATTTGAAGGAAAAAGACCTTGTTTTGATAGTAGCAGACGAGTCATCAAAGTCATCCAAAATCTTAGGTTCATTAAGGACCTATATTGCTGAGAAATTAAATCTTCTAAACAAAGATGAGTTTAAATTTGTGTGGATTGTCAATTTTCCCTTATTCGAGTGGGATGAAAAGGAGAATAGACTTTCTCCAACTCATCATCCTTTTACAAAGCCTGACATGCACACCATAAATCTTCTTGAATCAGACCCCCTTAAAGTTAAATCCTTAGCTTATGACATTGTTTTAAATGGTGAAGAGATAGGAGGAGGCTCTATAAGAATAGATGATGCGAAACTTCAGAGAAAGATTTTCAAAATGCT
This sequence comes from Actinomycetota bacterium, assembly GCA_014360385.1. Taxonomy (GTDB): domain Bacteria; phylum Actinomycetota; class Humimicrobiia; order Humimicrobiales; family Humimicrobiaceae; genus JACIXO01. Next base: position 10,456 of record JACIXO010000014.1, read on the forward strand.
AGGAATTGAAGATGAAGAGATTGAAAAAAATTTTGGGTTCTTTCTCAAATCGCTTGAATATGGTGTTCCTCCTCATGGTGGCATAGCTATAGGGTTAGATAGACTGGTAATGCTTTTGGGAAGGCTTGAAAGCATTAGAGAAGTCATTGCATTTCCAAAAACTCAGTCTGCGGTTTGTATGCTTACAAATTCGCCGTCAGAAGTAAAGGAAGAGCAATTAAAAGAGGTGTTTATAAAAGTCGTGGATGGTTCTTAAGTCTTCCATTTAAAGTGTACGATAGGGTTAACTAGACCACCATTATGGGTTATGTTGAATTGCCTTATGAATTGTGTTACCATGTAACTGATACTCTGTTTTGTTCGTAACTAGAGTTAATTTTTGTGCCAACAACTTAACTTTGGAAGCTCCACCTCTGCCTATGGCGTAAATGCCTGCTTGTAATAAGCAGGACTTACAAAATAGACAGGAGAGCCTCCCACTTAGTGGGGTGGGGCATAAAAAACTTCACTTAGTTACGGCAAAACGGAGTATCGTTTTATTATATTGTTTTATTAAAATGATACCAGGACTGGCTAACATTTTTGGAGCATTTGGGTATCGTTTTATTATATCGTTTTATTAAAAGCTTTTTTGTAAGAAAGCTGTTCTTTAGACTTTTTTGTAGGCTTTTGTCAAGTTTATAAGACAGTTTAAGATATTAACCATGACTCAACCCGACAATATCCAGCTGAAAAATGATGTTGGCGATGTACGAGGAATTTTTCTTGATTACTTCAGAAAAAAGGACCACCTGATATTACCCTCGGCAAGCCTTATTCCTGAAGGTGACTCAACTGTTCTCTTAACAACTGCAGGTATGCAGCCTTTTAAGCCATACTATCTTGGAACAAAAAAACCACCTCACAAGAAAATTGCAACTGTACAGAAATGTTTTAGAACGAGTGATATAGATAGCGTTGGGTACACTGATAGACATCTTACTTTTTTTGAAATGCTTGGCAATTTTTCCTTTGGTGACTACTTTAAAAAGGAAGCTATAGAATTTGCACTTGATTTCGTTTTAAATATCTTACACATACCATTGGAGAGACTATGGGTTTC
>JACIXO010000140.1 GCA_014360385.1 Actinomycetota bacterium
ACCAATTTGAATATATATAACCTTAATTGCAAAGTTAAAATGAATAGTAATTCTATACATTTTAAAAATTTCAATAATAATTTTCCTTCAAGATGTAAAGTTTGCTCAAAAGAGTCCAATTATATTTCTGATTACCTGGGTATTTGTCTTGAGTGCATAAGAAATTATCCAGAAAAAACAAAAAACTACATCCTAAACACTCACAAAAAAACCAGACAAAACTTTAATCTCCCGGAAACTCCCCCAAAAGATAAAGAAGGAATAAGATGTGGTCTTTGTGTTAATAATTGTAGAATTGGTATAGATAAAATAGGTTATTGTGGATTGAGAAAAAACATAGATGGAAACATAGGAAACCTTACTCATCTAAAAGATAACAGAAGTGATGTAGCTTTACTGGAATATTATTATGATCCTCTTCCAACTAATTGCGTTGCAGATTGGGTTTGTGCAGGGTGCTCTAGCTCGGGCTATCCTAAATACTCATATTATCCTGGAGTTGAATATGGTTACAAAAACCTTGCAGTTTTTTTTGGAGCATGCTCCCTAAATTGTCTTTTCTGCCAGAACTGGCATTTCAGAGATTTAACCAAAAACCTCTCACCAACAGTTAGTGTCGACGAACTAGTAGAAAGCATAGATAGTAAAACTTCATGTATATGCTTTTTTGGAGGCGATCCTTCTACTCAAATGGATTTTGCAATTAATGTATCCAAAAAAGCCCTAAAAAATAAGAAAAATAAAATTCTTCGAATTTGTTGGGAAACAAATGGAACCATGAGTAAAAAATACCTCCGCGAGGCAGTAGAACTATCCCTTATTTCAGGGGGATGTATCAAATTTGATTTAAAGGCATTCGATGAAAATCTATTCTTTGCCCTTACAGGTAGCTTCAATTATAACACCCTAAAAAACTTTGAAATTGCATCAAGCTATGCCCAAGAAAGAAAAGAGCCTCCCCTTGTTATAGCAAGTACACTTCTTGTTCCAGGCTACATAGATGAAAAAGAAATAGAAAAGATTTCAAGTTTCATCTATAAGTGTAACCCAGAAATACCCTATAAGTTACTTGGCTTTTATCCACAGTTTTACATGAGTGATTTACCTCCAACCTCAAAAAAATTAGCCTATTCCTGTCTGGAAGTAGCAAAAAGATGCGGACTTAAAAACGTAGATATAGGCAACAGACATCTTCTTACCTAATTTCTTTTATGAAAAATTTAAATAGTATTCCTTTGGATTAAGTTCATAAAATTCTTCTGTTTTCTTTACCAGATATCTCCTTATGTCAAGACAAAGGTGACACTTGGATACATATCCCTGTGCGTTGTCCTTATAACCAAAATATTTCCCAATCTCATAGAGGTCTTCGATTTTATTTGATAGAGCCTTAAGGATTGGTCTTTGTTCTAAATCAATTCCTTCAAAGATTGATTGGAGACTTCTAGCATCTCCAAGTGATATACCTGCACAAAAACCTGGGATATAGTTACAGTAATTATCTATATGTGTATGCCAGCCTCTGGTAAGTTCTTCTTTGCAGGATTCACTAAAAAAATAGCTTGCTGGATATTTATTATAAAGATGTTTTAGAGCATATGCTGCCCTTCCCATAGGAAGTAGCTCTATGTATCTATATATATTGCTTTTTTGTATTTTTATTAAATATTCATCATAGGTAATTTTATTTTCTAACTTAATTTCCTTCAATACGTTGAAGAAAAACTCCTGATATACTATAGCATTTATTCCAAATATCTCTCTACTTATTCTTACTGCTCTTTCTAATCTTTCAAAAGGTATATATTTAACATTGAAGGGATTTATGCTAATTAGTATACCATCAAGACCGGCTTCTCTAAGTTTAATAATCTTTTTACTTGCACTCTCATCTTCTCTTGCCCAAAAGCAATTTGTTTCAACAAGAATTGATGGAATGTCCAATTCCTTTGCAATTTCGGTAATTCTTACAAGCAATTTAAAATTTAGAAAAGGCTCGCCCCCAGTAAGATGAAGTCCATAATTAAAGCTTACATAAGGCATCCTTAAAGTACATGTTTTGGAAAATATGGTTGAGAGTTGAGTGAGTATGGTTTTGGCATCTGCTTCCGAAATCCAGCTATTTTTCCATTTAGGTGAGCACGCATATATACAATGATCGCACTTTATATTACATCTATAACTTAAAAGTAGCCCTGTTGAAACTGGAAGCCGTGGATACAATTTTCCCATTATTATAACTAAGTCTTGTATGCCCACAAATTAAATTTGTAACAAAATTTGTTCTTAATTTAACATAAATATGCCATTATGATAGAACTTTTCTTAGAGCTCTTGTAGTTTCATAGAAAAAGCTATCGGTCATTTTATCTTCCAAATTATATTTTTTATACACCCAGTTTGCATAGTTATAATTCATTCTGTCAAATATTACATAATCAACTTTCCCTTTAAGCATTCTTCCAAGACCTTCTGCTCCTGGAAGCATAGGTGCTATCATAGCATATGTTCTTACACCAGCCTTATGTAGTTCATCAAGCGCCCATACTCTATCATCTATCGAAGGTGCATTTGGTTCGAATAATTTTCTGATAATATCATCAGCAGTTCCAATACTTAAACCTACCTCAAAATTTTTTCCAATTTTAAAAATGTTAATATCACGGAGAACTAATGGAGATTTTGTTTGAATCACAACTGGCCAGTTATTTTGTACAAGTATTTCAATGCATTTATATGTTAATTTGTATCTTTCTTCAACTGGTTGATATGGATCACATACTCCGCTTATCCACACCTTCCCTAACTTCTTCTTTTTTATTTCCTTTTTCAATAGCTCAGGTGTATTAACTTTGATATCAACAAACTCTCCCCAAGTTTCTTTATGACCTGTATATTTTTTCATAAATCGCGCATAACAATAAAAGCATCCATGCTGACATCCTATATACGGATTAATTACATAAGGATAAACTTTAGATGGTGATAAAATTGATTTTGAATATATTTCTTTTATGATCATGGTAATAAAGTATTATAAATTACTATTCAGTTATTAAAAAGATTTATAAAGGTTTGTAACTACGATACTATTTTTTCATACTTTATCTTAAGTCTTATCAATAAGTATTTTATAAGAATTTACCCATTTCTCCATGCTTTTTCAATTTTTAAACTTGGTTTTTTTAAATAATTAGTGTATCCTAACCAAAAATATTTTAAGAGATTTATAAGCGAAAAAAGATTAAAAACAAGGTTATTTACAGTAAATTATAGAAAACTCAAATAATACTTTAATGAATAAAAAAAGATAGTGATGATAAGAATTTTATATATTCTAACCAAAATATCATAGTATTTAATACATAGCCACCTAAAAATTTTCTAAGGAGGAATTGGTATGGACAGAGATGAGGCATTGGAACTAGTTAAAAAAAATGTTACAAATAAAAATCTATTTAAGCACTGTCTTGCAGTAGAAGCCATAATGAGAGGAGTTGCTGAAGTATTAAATCGAAAAGGAAAGTACGTATGTGATGAAAATAAGTGGGCTCTCGCAGGTCTTGTTCACGATATCGATTATGATAAAACAGCAAATAATCCTAATGAGCATTCAATTGTTGGAGCAAAGATACTCGAAGAAAACGGGTTTGACAGCGATATTGTTTATGCTGTAAAAGCTCATAATTACTGTCATAATCTTGAATTAAAAAACCCTATGGATATTGCTCTCTTTTGTGCTGATCCATTATCAGGACTAATTGTTGCTTCAGCGTTAATCAGTCCTGAAAAAAAATTAAAAGCTATTGATGTAAATTTTGTATTAAATAGATTTAAGGAAAAGCTTTTTGCAAAAGGTGCAAATAGACAACATATACAAAGGTGTAATGAAATTGGGTTATCACTTGAAGAGTTCATTCAAATTGGCTTAAGTTCGATGCAAAAAATAGATAGTGAACTTGGTTTATGAGAAGGGCTAGCAATAACTCTAACTTATCCTACCTGTTGACTCTCTTATAACTAATCTAGATTAAGTAAAATTTTGGGGCTATTGCCTAAGATAGCAAAATCACCAATCTAGCTATTAATTTTTCAAAAACATTATTTTTAAACTGGGAAAAACCACCTTTTCTTCCAGAAATTTAATAAGTTACAGTTCTTTTTATTGAAATAGATTCAAAATGGATAAATCTCTTGCTTGATTATTCAATCCTTCTTATAGTTCCACCACCCGTTGTAATACTCTGCGTTACCGACGGATTACCAATATAATTAATACTACCTATCCCGCTCATATTTATATCAAGAGTCTCACTTACATTAACTGTAGCCTTTCCTGTTCCGCTTATAACTATTTTGCAATTTCTACTTTCAAGTTCTTTTGCGTCATATGACCCTACTCCAGAAATAGATATTTTCTG
>JACIXO010000141.1 GCA_014360385.1 Actinomycetota bacterium
TTGCAAATATGATGGTCTTGGCTTTATGAGATGTTTTAGCTACTCTCGAGCTCAGGTTTATTTTAAGGTTGCTATCCAGGATAACCCTGTAGAAGTCAGAGGGGAGGTCTGAAAAAGAGTCTGTATCTGTAGAGCCTATATATTTTCTTGGGAAAAGAAGTGGATCGTCTTTTACTACAGTATTTATTCCTGTTAGTATGCACCCGTATTCTTTTCTAAGTTTTTGAACCATTCTTCTTGATTTTTCTGATGTTATCCACTTCGAATTTCCACTCGAAGTTGCAAGTTTACCGTCAATAGTTGATGCTATCTTACAGCAAACAAAAGGCATTTTTGTTCTTATGTGTTTGAAAAAAACCTCATTCTGGGTGGAAATTTTATCTTCCAGAAGCCCCACTCTTACCTTTACGCCTCTTTTTTTTAAAAATTCTATCCCCTTTCCATTTATGAGGGGGTTAGGATCTTTTGTTCCTATTACTACCTCCTTGAAGTTATGTTTTACAATCTGGTTCACGCATGGGGGAGTCTTCCCATAGATAGTACATGGTTCGAGGGTTACATACATAGTAGAACCATCAAGGGGCTCTTTAGAATTTCTTATAGCTTCTATTTCAGCGTGAGGCCCTCCAGCCTTTTTGTGAAAGCCAGTTCCAATAACTCTGTTTTCCTTTACTATTACTGCCCCTACCATAGGGTTTGGGCTAGTTTTACCCCTGCCCTTCTCTGCTAGCTTTATGGCAAGGCTCATATGTTCTATATCAGATGGGCTAAAAATATCTTTGTAATTTGATATTACTCTCTCCATAGAAGTCCACTAAATTAACTGAAATTAACTTAAACAGAAGATTACACTAAAACAAAAGACACTTACTAAAACAACAACAGAAATAAGCAAAAGTTTCCGATACAAAAAATATGCTAATGTATATCAGTACAAAAATGAAAAGATATTAGTGCAAAAAGAAAAACATCGGCACCAAAGCTAAAGGTACTACTAAAGCTATCTATTACAACAAAAGCCATGGAGAAAATCCATGGCTTTTAAGATAAAAGTCCATAAATTTTCTCCCATCCAGACTTTCACTGTCGGTCTTAGAATTTCACTAAGTCAACCTGTTTGGAGTGAATTGTAATGGAGTTATTCTCCTTGAGAGTTAACAAACAGGCTTGCGGACTTTAACCGCCGGTAAGGAATTTCACCTGTCCTCGAAAATTTACGAGACTGCTAAATTTTCAAAGTTCTCTGAAAGCTAACCCTTAGACTTTCAGATTCTTATGTCTTACTCAATTAGAGCTCGATTTTTTAAAGCAGGTTCTTTAAAACAATGCCAATTTTTATTAAACTTTCAGATTGAAGAATAAATTATAGCAGAAAGTTCTTGTTTTACAAATCTTTTGGTAAAGTTGATAATAGTATATTGATATACAAGATTAGCGAATGCCATACTGGTTAAGGTATTGAGTTTAAAAGTAGTTTTAAGGAGGATATTAATTGCTAGAAAGGATTTAAGCTTTGATGGAAAAGAAAATAAAAGTAGGAATATCAATACTTGACTGTGATTTCTTTAACCTGGGTTTGGAGATTAGGAAGGTCGAAAGGGTAAAGGCTGACTTGTTACATATAGATGTGATGGATGGAAACTTTGTTCCTAATATATCTATAGGGCCACCGGTTATAAAAAAGATAAGAGAAAATACAGAACTTTTTTTAGACGTGCATCTAATGATAAAAGATCCTTATAGACACCTTGATGAGTTTATATCAAGTGGAGCTGATTTAATAACTGTGCATGCTGAGGAGTGCGTACATCTTGACAGGGTTCTTAATTATATAAGGGAGGCTGGGCCCAAAGCATGTGTAGCTCTGAATCCTTCTACTCCCTTGTGTGTAATTGAGAATGTACTTAATCTTGTAGACATGATTCTGATAATGACTGTAAACCCTGGATTTGGCGGACAGAAATTCATAACTGGCATGACTTACAAGATTGAAAGATTAAGAAAATTAGTTGAAGAGTACAAGAAAGTGGGAATTATAGAAAAAAACATAGAGATTCAGGTAGATGGGGGTATTAACCTTTATACTGCTCCTTTGGCTGTTAAGGCAGGAGCAGATGTTCTGGTTGTGGGTTCTGCTTTTTTCTCTCATGACAATCCAGTAGAATTGGTAAAGGAACTGAGAGAAATTTCTTTGACTTTGGAAAGACCACTTTAGGTCCTGAATTAAACATTAGTCAAGATTAAGAAGAAATACTTTAGGGATTTGAGGAGCATGTTTTATGAATGGCGCCTATGATTTTTTTGAGAAGGGAAAGAAGCTACTTTCCAGTAAAGAATTTCTTAGAGCTATTATGTTTCTGGAAAAAGCTAAAGAAATGGAGCCCCATAAAAGCTCTATAAGGGAAAGTCTCGCTCAGGCTTATTATAATTGTGGCTTATATGAGTCTGCCAGAGAAAACTTTGAAAAGGTTCTGGAAATTGATGCTACTAATGATTATGCCCATTATGGTCTGGGACTCTGCCTTCTTAAAAAGGGGAAAATAGAAAAAGCAATGGGTCATATAAAGATGGCTGTTGCTATGAAGCCTGGTTTTAAATTGTATAGAGAAACACTCGAAAAGTTAAGTTGAGGAGAAATGTTATTTAATAGGAAATTGACTTAAGCAAAAGGAATAAGTAAGCACACCAAACAAAAAGCAGTGCCCTTTGATTTTTTAGATTCCTTATTCTTAGAAGCACTGCTTTTTATTCTTTATTCTTGCTTTTTTCTTTTAGTGATTATCTAATTTTCTCTATTATTCTTTAGAGTACCTTTATTTTCGCCTTTGAAAACTTCTTTTCTTATACTCTCTTTTACTTACTTTTTTAGTTTTAGAGTGTTCTACATACTGTCCCTGTTCTGGAGCAATGATCTGGAGTAAGTTAGTCAGAATTAGTCAGCGCTTATTGCTTCAGATGGGCAGCTTTCGATAGCTTCCTGAATACATTCTTCATCGTACTCATCGTAGTCAGTTTTGATAACTTCTGCTACATCCCTGTCTTCATTTAACTTGAATATATCAGGACAGGTTTCCTCACAAAGTCCACATCCTGTGCAAAGTTCTTCGTCTATTCTTACTTCCATTTTGTTCCTTTCTCCTAGTTTTTGGTTATTCTTTCCAAGTTTTTGCTAGATTGGATTGCCAGATATTAGTGTAATATACAAAATTTTTTTTCTTAATTCAACAAGATTTTGATAGAATAACAATTAAGATCAATAACATTAGCAAAGTGTTTAATAATGTATAATTATTGCTAAATATTCATTAAAGTGTTGGTTATTGGCAAACGGGGTTTTAACAAACAGTTTTAGTAATTAGATGATAATAAGAAAACATCCTGCATATCTATCGGTAGAGGCTATTGTTGGTGACAGGACTGTGCTTAGAAAGTTGGAAGAGGGAGATCTTCAAAGGACACTCAAGTGGTTAAGGGACCCGAGTGTTAATAAATTTCTAAGCCAGGACTTTTCGAGCTTTACCCAGGAACAGGAATTTCAGTGGTTTAATTTCATGAAAAATTCCTGTAGAGACATTGTATTTGCAATAGAGACGAAAGACGAACATATCCATATTGGAAATTGCGGTCTCCATAAAATAAACTGGATACAGAAGAGTTGCGAGCTTGGTATCGTAATCGGAGAGAAGAATTTCTGGAACAAAGGATATGGCTCGGATGCTATTAGAAGCGTAGTAAGTTTTGCGTTTAACAGGCTTGGTATTTCAAGAATAAGATTAAATGTTTATCAGTATAATGTAAGGGCAATAAGAGCATATGAAAAGTGTGGATTTAAGAAGATAAAAACTTTAAAAAATGATCATCTGTATGAAGGAAAGTACTGGGACACATTTGTGATGGAGTTAGTAAAACCTGGAGCTTAAGGTTGTTTAAGTAAATTCCTTAAGTAAATCTTTATGAAAATTACTTCATAATCTCCATGGTATAAAAAATGTATTCTTATAGAAGAAGAAACAGAATAGGACCGGGTTCTATCTTCCTTATAGTTTTATTTGCTTCAACCATTATTGGGTTAGCTTATATAGCCTACTTAGATAAAGGTAAGTTCTGGGATATTCTTCCGATTGTTGGTATACCAGGTTGTATTATAAGTTTGATTGCAGCTATATTTAATCTGGTCAGAAAAACTGGAGGAGGTTATATTTTTCTTCTCTTTTTCATGATTTTTCTGGCAGGAACAGTTCTTTCGAGTGTATTTGGTCCTTTCGCGGTGTACAGAGAGGCTGAAAGGGATCTTGAGGCAAAAAGATATCAAGAGTCTATACAAAGCTACAAGGTAATTCTTGAAAACTACCCCGGTAGCAGATATGTAAATCCATCGCTGGAGAATATTTCCTATGCATGCTATCAAAGTGGTAGATAT
>JACIXO010000142.1 GCA_014360385.1 Actinomycetota bacterium
AGTAAGTGAATTAACTCTAAAAGTTTTACAGGGTACGAGTTTCCCAGGTTTACTATTTCATATCCTTGAACTTTGTTTATCATGTTGACAATTCCATTAATAATATCATCAATGTAAGTATAGTCTCTTGATGAGCTACCATCTCCATAAACTTCGATGGGTTCTTTATTAAATATCTGTCTGGTAAATTTGTGGATTGCCATCTCTGGCCTTTGTCTTGGGCCATACACTGTAAAAAATCTAACACAAATGGTCTCTATACTGTATAGATGATAGTAGGTATAGCAAATTAGCTCTCCTGATTTTTTGGTAGAAGCGTATGGAGAGATAGGAAAGTCAACCCTGTCTTCTTCAGAAAATGGTATTTTTTTGCTTCCTCCATAAACTGAAGAGGATGAAGCAAATATTAGTTTGTTGATTTTGTTATATTTACATGCCTCAAGGATGTTTAAAGTTCCTATAACATTCACCTTCTCATAGAGTAGGGGTTGGGCTATGGATGGCCTAACTCCTGCTCTTGCTGCAAGATGTATAACTAAGTCAATGGGATAGCTGGAAAAGATATTGTTAATTTCACTCTGATTTAGTATATCAACTTCAAAGAGCTTAAAATCGGGATTTGTTAGCACTCCCTTTATGTTGTTTCTTTTAATACTGGGACTATAAAAGTCGTTAAAATTATCTATACACAAAACTCTATGTCCCAAACTGAGTAATTTTTCACAAAGATGGGAGCCTATAAATCCAGCTCCTCCTGTTACTAGAATATTCATAGGGGTATATAGTATGTGATTGTTTATAGTACTTTATAATCTCTACTATATTTTTAATCTCTACTTCATTTTCAATTATATAGTTATATAGTCAATTATATATATTAGGTTACTCTATTTATCATAACTTTAAAACAATATTTTATCTCTTAGAAACCTTAAAAGTAAAAGAAAATTTTGTAAATTTTTTTGGGCTAAACTGGTAGAATAAGTTATTATAGTTATCGAGTCTTTCAATGTATTTTTAAGAGTAATAAAGCTGTATTGGAATTAATGATTTAAGGAGGGGAAAAGTAGTCTAAATTGGTAGTCTAAATTGGAGGTATTAGTTTTCAGGAGGTGGACATAAATTGAGAATTTTTTTGATTGTAATTAGTTTTATAAACATCGTTTTATATTACATGATGTATGCTCTTTTTGATAGTATAGTTGAACTCTTAGATTGGACTAATTTGTCTCCAGGATTTCTTAATTTTACAAAACTTTCCATTTTAGTTACTTTAGGATTTTTAATCGGGCTTCTAGTAATCCTTGTTCTGGATGTTGGCCGTAGTCGAAGCTACTTTGATATAAGGACACTAGCTATGATTGGCTTCATTCCGGCTATAGGACTACTGCTTTCTGGAGGAACAATAACTAACTTTTTTATTACCAGGTTTTTTGATTCAAATAAGCAGCTTTCTGAGCTTTGCTACTACCTTTTTTCAAGGACTATTGTGTGGAGTTTATGGCTTGGGTTTTCCATTGGTGTATCAGTTAGATTAAAATTCAGGGAAGAATTTAAACATAGAGTTAGTCAGCAAGCTGTTATTGATGAATTTGAAGATATATCTCCATCTGGTTCTTCTGATTACTCTGACCCTGAAAGGTTTTAGAATTTTTTTAGAATTTTCAGGACTAGAGTAAGGGATGTAATAGAGTAAAGGATGTAATAAAGAAGCTACTTAAGATAGCTACTTAAGATAAAAAGGGGCTACTTAATATAATGAGTAAAATCTTTATCCTGGGCATGAGCCCGCTTCCTTTCGAGAATGATAGGAAAGTTTATGGAACAGGGATTAGGACCTGGCAGTTTGTGCTTCCCCTTTTAAAAGGAGGCCATAGTATATGTCTTTGTAGTTATGCTATTCCTTCAGCTTATCCAGATAATTTTAGCTCTAAGTTTTATAAAAATTTTGTTTATAAGTTAAGTTTGGATTCAAGTCTGGACAATGCTGCAGGAGAAAGTAAGGACAGTGAAATTAAAGACATGATAAAGGTGAATAAGGGTAAAAGGGAAATAAATGAAAAGGAAAATGAAGACATAATAAAAGACCGAAAAATTGATACTTGTAATTTTTCTATTAGCGAATTTTGTGAAGATAATAGTAAACGTAATAAAGAGAAGTTAAACAAAAATGCAAGCAAGTTCTTTGAACTAAATTTTGAATACAACATTTTAAAAAAGGATGACTTTGAGAATCTTGAACTTCTTTCAAATATTTTTCAGGAATTTAAACCTGATTGTGTGGTGGGCTGTACTTTTTATCCTTCCTATATAGCATCGAGACTCTTAAGCTATAATTCAGTTCCCTTCTGGGCAGATTTATTTGGCCATGTAATGGCTGAAGCTCAGGCAAGAGCATCAGTTGATGGAGATGATAGTTGTCTTTTTCATTACTGGAACGGTGAATATAACATCATAACTTCTGCAGATAAGTTTTCGTGTGTTTCTTCAAGGCAGGAGTATGCTCTTATAGGAGAGCTTGGAATGGTGGGAAGATTAAATAGGTATACACAAGGCTACGAGTTTACGTGTACGATTCCATGCGGTCTTCCTTCTGAAGAATTTGAGCATACGAAGAATGTGATAAGAGGAAAGGATGGAATAGGGGAAGATGACTTTGTGATATTGTGGACAGGAGGGTACAACACGTGGGTTGATATAGATACTCTTTTTGAGGGACTTGTGGCTGCAATGAAGGAAAATCCAAAAATAAAGTTTGTATCCACTGGTGGTGAGATACCTGAACAGGATACAAAGACTTACCCCAGATTTTTAAAAATGGTTGAAAATTCTCCTTACAGGAATAGATTTTTTATGAAAGGCTGGGTCAGGGGTGAGGATGTTCCCAACTATTATTTTGAAGCTGATGTGGGCATAAATATAGATAAGGATATATACGAAGTAAGGCTGGGAAGCAAAAACAGAATCCTTGATTGGATGAGAGCGGGACTTTGCGTGTTATCTTCAAATGTGTGTGAGCTTACTGAGATTATTGAGAGAGAGCGGATAGGATATACTTTTAAGGCGGGTGATCCAGACGATCTGGCAAAGAAACTTATATATCTTGCTTCACATCCGGATGAGGTTAAAAAAACAGGTCTTGCTGGCAAGAAATTTGGTTTTCGTAAATTTAACTTTGATAAAACTACTGAAGTGCTCCAACAGTGGGTGAATAGTCCTGCCTTTGCTCCTGACTATAGAAAACCCAAGAAAATATTTTTTGATAGAGAGGAAGCACTTCGGAATTTGAATGACATTGTCACCAGGCAGAAAAAAATGATTGAGGAAAGAGATAGTAGAATTTCAGAACTTGAAGGAATTGTTAAAGGTAGTTTTATCTATAAATTATATAGTTATATTAAGGTTATATTAAGGAAGATTAGGAAGAAGTCAAAGAAGAAGTCAAAAGGGGTTCAATAACGAGAATAAAATCACTAACAATAGTAGACATAACCATAAACCGAACAAGAGAAAACTTAACAAGAGAGCAAGCAGCGCAGGTTAGTAGTGGAGATTGGAACGTAGATTGTAATAATCTTCGCATTATATTAAAATCAGGTGAAAATGTAGAAAATATCCTGAGAAAAAAATATCCTGAAAATATATGATCTTAAAGTATATGATTTTAGAGAGACACTCTTATAAAAATATGCAAAAGATATTCTGGAAAGAGGTTTACTTGAGAAAATGGAAAGCAAAGATATTGCATCCTTTGCAACTTCCGTGCCTATTGCTAGGGTAAGGTGAAAGAATATATGAAAGATGATATGAAAGATGATAAAAAAGTTAGCAAAGTCGATGAAAACGAACTTAATAAAATTGTTGAGATAATATCTAAAAAGTGTAATCCAGAAAAGATAATTCTATTTGGTTCTTATGCCTATGGCATACCAGGCAAGGATAGTGACCTTGATATAAAAGAGCTAGAGAGATTAGAAAGCATCTCTGGGGAATAACTGATATTCCTAAGGATATTCTTGTATATACTGTAGATGAGGTTAATGAGTGGAAAGATGTAAAAGAAGCTTTTATTACTGAGGCAATAAGAAGAGGCAAAGTCCTCTATGAAAGAAAAAGAAGAGTTAATAAATAACTGGGTTAAAAAAGCAGAAAAGGATTTACTTACATAATGTTGACTAATAAAGTGAAGGGAATTGATAAAACTGGTATATGAATCTAAACACATTAATAGTAGTTGTGAGCTACAACAGTGAAAGTTTTATTGAAAATTGCTTAAGGTCAATATCAGAGCAGACTTATAAAAAGTGGTTTTTAGTAGTTGTTGACAATAATTCTTCTGACACCACTGCCAGCAGAGTAAAAGACTTCAAGAATTACTCTCCCCTT